>DASQAX010000311.1:0-22991 GCA_035635535.1 Vicinamibacterales bacterium
GGAATATGCGGCCCGCCGTTCAGCGGAATCGAGCGATACGTGTGATGCGCCATGTTGAAGACGACGACGTGGCCGGGCGGCTGGAAGATCTCGAACTCACGGTTGTTCAGGTGCCGCGGGACGCCCTGCATGAAGCAGCGCGCGTTCGGATCGAGGTACTGCGGCGTCGGGTCGGCGTGGTGCTGGAGCACTTCGTTGGACTTGGCCAACGCCCATGGTTGATACGGGATCTTTCCATCCGGCGGATCGATGATGAGGCTCCTGCCGCGGCGTGACGGGTCGTCCCTGAAATTCTGATAGCGCGCCTGAAACTCCAGGTCCTGGATGTTGTAGAAGGTCCCGATCGGATTCCAGACGCCCTGTATGTCGGGCTGGCCGTCCGGCGTCCGTTGCGGGGTGTAGCCGCCGGCTGGCGCGGCCGGCCGCGGAGCGTCCTGCCCCGCGGCACCGATCGCGCGCGGGCTCGACGCCACGACAACCACGACGGCGAACACGATCGGCACGCGGCACCAATGCGTCATTGCGGGGGCCTCAACCACGTGTGCTCGAACCCGAACGCGTAGCATTCGTTTTCGAGGATGCGCATGCCCTTGTCCATGCGGCGATACAGGGGCATGCTCATTTTCCACGGCCTGGTGAACACCTTCGGGTCTTCAAGGGTGACGTCGTAGTTGAGGTGATTGGCGCTGAGCGGGGTGTAGCGCTCGATGACGTGCAGCGCCTCGCTGTGAAAGTTGCCGCTCCGGTCCAACCAGGTCTGGCCGGTGAGGTCCTTGACGTCGACAACCAGCGTGTCGCCTTCCCAGCGGCCGCGTGAATCGCCCATGAACCATTCGAGCTCGCCGTCAGGATGCGGCGTGTTCATGAAGATGCGCCGCACGGCGTGGACGTACTCGTAGGTGATCGCGATATGCCCCGGCGTCTGAAAAATCTGAAACGGATACGGCATGTACGTGATGCGGGGCACGCCGGGGAGGTAACACTTCGACTCGGGGTCCGCGGTCGCGCGGTTGGCGAAGTTTTCCTTCTGCCTGGCCGCGGCCCACGGCTGGTACGGAATCTCGTCGCCCTCGACGACTCCAAGGCCGGCGGGCACGTCCTTCTCGGCCTGGTGGGACAGGACGTTCCAGCTGGCCGTGTTCACCGCTTGCCAGACTCCTGACAAGTCGGGTTTGCCATCGGCGGTGCGCGGCAGCGTCTGGCCTGCCACGGGCCTCGCGAACGCCGCGATGGCCAGCACGGAGACCACGATTCCAATCAGGCGGATCCGCATTCAGGCCACCCCGACGCTGGCGGCATCGTAGGAACTCCTGCGCATGCAGTCAAGGCAAAAGGGGTTACTATCTCGCGGCGCCGCAACGAGGAGGCTCCCGATGCGACATGGGCTCACGAGCGTGCTGACGGCAGTCCTTCTCTCCCTCTCGGCACCGCCCGCATCAGCGCAGACGCCTGCGCTGCCGCGCACGTCCGACGGCAAACCGAACCTGCAGGGCATCTGGCAGGTCCTGAATACCGCCGCATGGGATATCCAGGATCACGCCGCGCGGCTCGGCGTCCCCGCCGGGCAGTCGGTCGTGGTCGGAAACGAGATTCCCTACACGCCCGCGGCGCTCGCGAAGAAGCGCCAGAACCTCGAGAACCGGGCGACGGCGGATCCGGAAACGAAGGGGTACTTGCCGGGCGTGCCGCGCATCATGTACATGCCGTATCCGTTTCAGATCTTCCAGACGCCCGAGCAGGTCGTCATGGTGTTCGAGTACGACCGAGGCGTGCGGAACATCTATACCAAGGGCACCCCGCATCCTCGCGGTCCGCTCAACTGGTGGCTCGGCGATTCGCGCGGCCGCTGGGAAGGGGACACGCTCGTCGTCGACGTCGTGTACTTCACCGACCAGACGTGGTTCGACCGCGCCGGCAATTTTCACAGCGAGGACCTGCATCTGGTCGAACGCTTCACGCCCGCCGGGCCCGATCACATCAACTACGAGGTGACCGTCGAGGATCCGAACGTGTTCACCAGGCCGTGGGTGATGCGCATGGTGCTCTACCGCCGGAAAGAGCCGAACGTGCGCGTACTCGAATACGACCCGGGACGCCTGATGGACGAGGCAAGCGCAAGTCGTTAGACATTCCAGGAGGCCGACGTGCTGCTGCGTAATTCAGCTCTGGGACTTGCTCTCGCGGTCACTGCGGCCGCGACGCTGGCCGCGCAGGCTCCGGCAACGCCCGCGCCCGTTGGCGGCTGCCCTCCGGAACCGCTGGCGTTCCACAAATGCGCGCTCGAGAAGGCGAAGACGTTCAACCCGCCACGTACGCCGAGCGGCAAGCCCGATCTACAAGGCTACTGGCGCGGGCGGCTGTCCCAGTCGTTTTCGGTGGAAGGTGTCAGCGGAAACGAACCTCTCGTCGGCAGTCTCGTGATGCCGTGGGAGAAGGCGCCACCCATGGTCGTGGACCCGCCAGACAGGAAGATTCCCTATCAGTCCTGGGCAATCCCGATAGGCAGAATCGGGGTGAATTACAACGAGTACCTCGATCCGCGCACCGCGTGCGGCTCGGCGGGCGTGCCGCGCCTTGCGTTACAGGATGCGAACCAGATTCTGCAGCCCGCTGGCGACGGTTACATCCTGTGGCTCCACGAGGATCACCATTCCCAGCGCGTGATTGCGATGGACGAACGGCCACGGCTCGGAGCGGAGATCAAAGTCACCAACGGCGACTCGCGCGGCCGCTGGGAGGGAAACACCCTCGTGATCGACGTCAACAATTTCAACGGCTACAACTGGTTCGATGACTCCGGAAACTTCTACACGGACGCCGCGCACATCGTCGAACGGTTGACGATGATCGATCGCGACACGATCCATTACGAAGTCCGCGTCGAGGACCCGAAGGTGTACACGCGACCCTGGACGCTGGCGTGGGCGCAGGTGCGCGAGAAGGAACAGGGATTCGAGCTCCTCGAGGAGGCGTGCCGCGAAGGGGAGCGCGACCGGGAACGACTCCTCCAGGGAGGGGCCAAATATTACTTCGGCGACCCCTGGCGCGGACGCTGACCGGCGGACCTTCAGGTCCGCCGCTACGACCGTAGAGGCGGGGCTTCAGCCCCGCCTGTTCCGGATCCGAGATTCAAGAGGTTATCGACTCGGAGCTGCCTGCTGCGGAGGCGGTTCCGAGGCGCCGAGGAAGAAGTTCCGGCCGTCGGCGAAGGTCACCGTCGTACCGCTGGCCGTCGGCGTATTCGCCTTGGCCTGGTACCCCTTGACGATCACCTCGCTGCCAATCGGGAAGTCGGTTTTCCGCAGGCCGCGCCGCACGAGCGCATTCGGGGCGCCCGCCTCGATGGCCCAGTTCACCACCTTGCCATCAGTCCCCATCACGTCGATGTGCAGCCATCCGTGAGGGTTCAGCCAGTCCAGCTGGGTGAGCGTGCCCTTCAGCGTGACCGGCTTGCTCTCGTCGAATTCAGCCGCAAAGGAATGGTGCGCGGCAATGGGAACCGCCCACAGCAGCCCGATGCCCGCGAGTGCCAGCAGCTTCGTCATCGGCGACCTCCATCCTAGGTGCGCGACACCTTATCACGAACCGCGGGGCCCGTTACCCGCTCAGCGCGTCGCCGGGCCCATGCGCGCCAGCCCTGCCCGCGCGCACTCGCCGACCATCGTCACGTAGCGCGCGACGCTGTCGTTGCCGATGACGTAGGGATGCGGGTCGCCCGCCTTCCGCCTGGTCAGCGCCGCCAGCTTCGCCTTCGAGCCATCCTGGTTCGGATGATTGGCGAAGAGCACGTCGGCGCCTGACCGCTTCACCGCGTCACGGAAATGATCGGCGGAGCTCGCATAGGTCTCGAACCAGTACCGCCGCGGCTTGTCGGGCGTGATGGTGAAGTTGAAGCCCGTGCCGCCCCACTCGGCCGCCACGTGCGGTCGCCCCTGGTCGCGAACCGGAACGATCGTCGAGACGGTGCCCGGCGTGTGGCCCGGCGTCAGGTACATCGTCAGCGTGGTGTCGCCAAGCGTGAGCTTCTGGCCGTCGGTGATGACCATGTCGCGCCGCGGCTTCGGCCACGACTGCGTGTTCCGCGCGGCCAGGTCCCAGTCGGCCTGCGACATCAGCACGTGCGCGTCGTAGCGGTCCTGCAGCAGCTTCGCGCCGCCGATGTGATCGCTGTGGGCGTGGCTGACGATCACGTACTTGATGTTCTTCGGATCGAGCCCGAGGTTGGTCAGGCCGCCGACGATCTCGTCCTCGACGGAGTAGTCGAAGAGCGTGTCGATGACGATGATCCCCTGCGAGGTGTTCACCGCCCACGCCGAATATTCGGACTGACCGAGGTAGTACATGTTGTCGAAGACCTTCACGGGCTCGACGTGCCACGCCGATCGCGGAGGCGGACCCTGGGCGCGCGCGCCCGCGGGCTGCTGCTGCGCCGGCGCGGGCGCGGGTGCGGCGCAGAGGTTGTTGAACACCTCGGTGTGGTCGGTGCCCGCCGCTGCCTTCGCGGCCGCAACGTGGGCGTCCGCGGAAGAGTTGGTGGCCTGTGCCAGGGCGCTGGCGGTCAAAAGCCCGAACCCGAGACCGGACGCCGCGATAAATCCGATCACATACGACTTCAGATGCTTCATGGCTGGCCTCCGCGAAAGGGGCGGGAACGACGGAGCGCGCCGACGCTGGCGAAGTCTACCGCAAACCGGGGTGTTCATCAGCTTGCAGGTCGTGTCGGCGTCACACCAGAATGCAAGACTGCTCGTTCGTTCGGCGGGAAAGCGGAAAGGAGATCCACATGGCGAAAGCAAAAAGTCCGATACCTCCGGGCCATCACACGGTGACGCCGCAGTTGACGCTCGACAACGCCGCGCAGGCCCTCGACTGGTACAAGAAGGCGCTCGGCGCCGAGGAAGTCGCACGGGCGACAGGGCCCGACGGCAAGATCATGCACGCCGAAGTCAAAATCGGCGATTCGCTGATCATGGTGAACGACCCGATGGGCCCGCACGCCAAGGGGCCGAAGGCGATGGGCGGCTCGCCGGTGTCGCTCTGGGTCTACGTGGCGGACTGCGATGCGGTGTACAACCGCGCGCTCGCGGCTGGCGGGAAGACCCCCAACGACCCGATGGGAAAGATGCAGGATCAGTTCTGGGGCGACCGCGCCGGTTCCTTCGTCGATCCCCACGGATACACGTGGACCATCGCCACGAGGAAGGAAGATCTCACGCCGCAGGAGATGAAGGTTCGGCAGGACGAGTGGATGAAGCAGTTCGCGCCGCAGCCGACGCGCTGACCAGTCCATCTACGGCGCGGCTTCGCTCGAGGCCGCGCCGAGCTTCTTGCCCGTCGCCGTCATCACGACGGATCGGGCGTTGGCGAGATTGGCCTTGTTCCGTCCCTGGCTGCCTTCGATCGTCACCGCGTCACCCGGCTTCAGCATCGTGCGCGTCCACCCGAGGCGAGTCAGGCCGTTCGGGCTCCCCATCTCGATCTCCCAGTTCGTCACCGCGCCTGTCTGCGGATCCTTGACGTCGACGAAGACATACGCGTGCGGGTTGGTCCACTCGATCTTCGTGACCGTGCCGGCGAGCGCGACGGGTTTCGTGATGTCGAACTCCGCCGCGAACGAGTGGTGCGCGACGGCAGGCGTTCCGGCAAGCACGCTCGCCACGGCGACCGAGACGACCATTGTGTTTCTCATGCAGTCTCCAGGCGGACCTGAAGGTCCGCCTCTACGTCCGATCCCGCCTCTACGGCCGATCCTGAAGGTCCGCCTCTACGGCCGATCCCGCCTCTGCGTCGGCGCGCTCATTTGAACGCGGAGTATTCCAGGAACTTGTTGTTCTCCGCGCAAAGGGTTTCGAAGAGCTCTTCACCGGGCGTGAACAGCCACTGCACGTGACGTTCGACCGGTTTGGTGAAGGTCGCCGGATCCTCGAACTTCACGTCGATGTTCAGGTGCGCGAGATCGGGCCTGCTGTAGCGCTCGACGATGTGCAGCATCTCGGTGTGCGGGAGCCACGTCGCCTGCAGCAGCCAGCTCTTGTCGTTGAGGCCCACCGTGTCGAGGACCAGCGTGTCCTTGTCCCACCGCCCGGTGGTGTGGCCCATCCACGTCGGATCGAGATCCTGCGGGTGCGCGCGGCCGTCGAGGAACGCCTGCCGGTAGTGCGGATCCTGCTCGAAGAGATGAATCAGCAGCGTGGATGTCTGGACGATCTTGTAGAAGACCGGCAGCGTCAGCGTCGGGTCCGTCGCAAGGCACCTCGAGGTCGGCATCCCCTCGAAGGCGCGGTCGCGCCGGCGATTCCACTCGGTGACCGCCCACGGCAGCATCTGCGCCGGCTCGGGGTTCGGATCGACGTTGGCGAGCCACACGCCCGAGAAGTCCGGGTGGCCGTCGCGCGTCCGCGGCGCCGGACCCTTGATGCCGGCGTACTTGTTGTACATCTGCAGGAACCCCGCATCGTCGCCGATGATGCCGAAGTTGTTCGGCATCAGCATGATGTTGAACGTCAGCGTCCTGGCCGCCTCGATGACGACGTCCGGCTGCGCGTAACGCGCGGTGCGCAATCCCATTTGCGGGACCGCAATCTCGTACGTCCCCGCGGGAAGATTGGCGAGCCGGTACTCGCCGTTCCCGTTGGCCACGACGGATGAGATCTTCCCCGCGGTGTCCTTCGCCTGGACCGTGACCCCGGCAGCGGGGTCGCCCTGATCGGTCGTCACCGTCCCGGCGATGGCGCCGCGACCAGCCTGGCCGAGCACGGTAGAGCCGAGCACGAGCAGACAGACGGCTATCGCAATCCGCCTCACGCAGCCTCCCTTGTTGCCTCGAGCGTACCGAATGGGTCGAATCCTACACCGGGTATGTCGCTCGTTCCACCCGTGGCGGAAGGCCCGCGCCACTTCGCCTGTCCCCCGCGCCTTCGCACGGCGGCATTCCAGGATGGCAACGCGATTGCTGATTGCCTGGCCGACGCGTCCGTTCCCCTCGTAACGCCCTCCCGCATTCAACGCTTTTACGGCTCTCTTATTAACGTCGTGCTGTGTCAGCCGGGACGAACGCCGCCCGGGCGACGCGGCGGAGGCAAAGGCTATGACGACTCGGTCCATGCGATTCCGTACGTGTGTCTGTCTCTTCGTGCTCGCGGCAGTGCTCCGCGCGTCGGCCGCGTCCGCGCTGCCGACGATGATCCGGCTCGGATACACCAACTGCGCCGTGTGTCATCTGTCGCCGCAGGGAGGCGGGCTGCTGACGCCGTACGGGAAGGGCATCGACACGGCGCAGAGCCTGTTCAGCGAAGAGGCGCGACCCCCGGGCGAGGAGTTGAAGTCGCTCTACGACGTCCGCGCGGTGTTCGTCGCCAACATGCTGTCAACGGAGGCGCATCCAGGGACGCTCTCGGCCTCGACCCTGCGCACCGTGCTTCGCAACGCCGTAAACATGTCGGCGCACACGCGCGTGTCCTATCAGGCGGGACTCGACGCCACGATGACCGGCAACATGACGATGGCGCCGGCTGTCGGCACCGGCGACATCCTCGTCAGCAAGGCGATCTTCGAGTACCACCCGCGTGAAGGCATATCCGTGCAGGTCGGACGCGACACGCTCCCCGACGGCCTCGGGCTGCCGGATCCGCAACTCTTCATGCGGCGGCAGCACGACCCCTTCGGCACGACGTTCCCGATCCAGGCGAAAGCGTTTCTCTGGAACTCGCATTACGAGCTGACGCCGTACGTGTACGGACCTGGCTTCGACGAAACGCGCCGGCTCGCCCGCCAGCATGGTGGCGGCGTGGTCGGCGGTCTCGATATCGGGAAGCGCGCCGTGGTCGGAATGACCGCGCGCAGCGCGTATTCTTCGGCGTTCGATCGCAAGAGCGTGGGCGCGTACGCACGACTGGGCTTCGGCCCCTGGGGCGTGCTCGCCGAACACGATATGACCTCGCGCGTCGTCCCAGGCCCCACCCCGGCACCTGCCGACTACGTAATGGGGTACACGCAGCTGTTCGTGTATCCCGCGGAGTGGTTCCTCACCTCGCTCATCGTGGACCACGTCGAGGTCAGCGGCTCAGCGACCAAACGCGCGTATCGCATCGCTCCTGCGGTGTCGATGCGTCTGTCCAACAACTTCACGCTGGGCTTCACCACGCGCAACGAGGTGGTCCGCGGTCGCGCCCCGGATTCGCGCACCTACCTGCTTACGCTGGCCGTCAAGTCGGTGCAGTGAAGGGCTGCCGCTTCACTCCACACGGCGGAGGATGAAGCACTTCAGGTAGTACGTCTCGGGCACGGTGGCGAGCACCGGGTGATCGCGTCCCTGCATCCGCTTCTCCACGATCGTGACCGGCGCGTGGCTGTCGATCGACGCGTCGTGAATCACCTCGGCGAACATCTCCTCGTTCACGTTGTACGAACAGCTGCACGTGATGAGATACGCGCCGGGGTTCAGCAGGCGCATCGCGCGCAAGTTGATCTCCTTGTAGCCGGCAAGCGCGTTCGGGATCGACGCCTTGTTCTTCGCGAACGCCGGCGGGTCGAGCACGATGGTGTCGTAGCGCGCGCCCGCGCGCTCGAGGCGGCGCAGCTCGTCGAACACGTTCACCTCGCGGGCCTGGAGGTGCGGCACGCCGTTGCGAACGGCGTTCGCGCGGATTCGCTCGACGGCGTCGGCAGAGATGTCGAGCGCCTCGGCCTCCGGACAGCTCCGCGCCAGGCGCAGCGCGAAGCCGCCGTTGTAGCTGAAGCAGTCGAGGAGCCGCCCGCGGGCGTAGCGGGCCGCCGCCTCGCGGTTTTCGCGCTGGTCGAGAAAGAGGCCCGTCTTCTGTCCCCGGCGCAGGTCGACGTCGTATTCGACGGGACCCTCGCGCACGACGACCGACTCGGGGATCTCGCCGTGCAGCACGTCGATGCTCTGCGGCAGCCCCTCGAGCGCGCGCACTTTTGGATCGTTGCGCGCCAGGATGCCCGCCGGCTTCAGCAAGTCGACGAGGATCATCGTGATCGCCGGGAGCAGGCGGTCCATCCCCTGCGAGAGCGCCTGGATGACGAGGTAGTCGCCGTATCGATCGACGACGAGCGACGGCAGCAGGTCCGCCTCGCCATGAACGAGGCGATACGCGGTGGCATCGAGGCCGAGCGACTCGCGAAAGCGGATGGCATGCTCGATGCGCGTCCGCAGCAGCCCTTCGTCCGCGACGGCCGCGTCGCCGACCGTCAGCATCCTGACGGAGATCTGCGATCGATCGCTGAACAGCGCGCTGCCCAACGTGCGATGTCGTGGACCAACGACTTCGACGATGTCACCTCCCGCCGCTGAAACGTCCACGACATCCGTTCGGTAGATCCACGGATGGCCGGCGCGAATGCGCTGCTCGCCGCGTGCAGAAATGACAACGGTGTGAGACGACACGTTCGTTCCGCAAAATGTATACGACACAGTGGACCCGTCCGGTAGTTTCTTCACGATCGCGTGTCGAAATGACTTCACATCGCGCCGCTCGCGACGACCACACTGTGTTTTGACGTTCGAAGCCTGTCGCTGAGCTTCGTACGTTCGCACGACATTGCGCGTCGAATCACGCGAAAACCGTTCGCGGCATACCCGTTGCACAATCGGGCGCGTTCGTTGACCCCCTCCGAACACTAGCCCCCTCGACATCGCCTGCTCGGCATCGTCCCCCCAGCCGGGTCGTACGCAGGCGCTACAAAAAGGAGCTGACGTAATGCGAGTGAACGGTACCCGTGTGCTTTCCGTCCTGCTGTTGTCGCTGCTGCTGGTCCCGTCGTCGTCGACCTTCGCGCTGCCGACGATGATCCGCATCGGCTACAACAACTGCGCTGCATGCCACGTCACCCCGCAAGGGGGAGGATTGCTCACGCCGTACGGCAAGGGAATCGATACCGCGCAAAGCCTGCAGCGCCGCGAGATCACGCCTCCCGGGGAGCCGCGGCGTTCACTTTACGACGTCCGCTTCGTGCTCGGCGCGAGCCGGATGCAATCCGAGGTCGCCGCCAACTCCATGACCTCGTCCAACGTTCGCATGATGCTGCGCAACATGGTCATGCTGTCGTCGCACACGGCGGTCTCGTACCAGGCGGGCATGGACACGGCGGTCTCGAAGAAGCCCGCGGGTAATGCCGGTACGGCCGACTTCGTCGTCAGCAAGGCGCTGTTCGAGTACCGGCCGAAGGAAGGGGTGGCGTTCCAGGTCGGTCGCGACGCGCTGCCCACCGGGCTCGGCCTGCCCGACCCGCAGACGTTCTGGCGGAGACAGAACGACCCGCTCGGCACCGCGTATCCGTTCCAGGCGAAGGCGTTTTTCTGGACGTCGCGCTTCGAGCTGGCGCCGTACGCGTTCGGTCCCGGTTTCGACGAGACCGACCGTGCCGCCCGGCAGCGAGGCGGCGGACTCGTCGGCGGCGTCGACGTATGGAAGCAGCGCGCCGTCATCGGCATGACGGCCCGCACGTCCGAGTCGCCTGCGTTCGATCGCAGGAGCGTCGGCGCCTACGCGCGGCTCGGCTTCGGCCGCTGGGGCATCCTCGGCGAACACGACATGACCTCGCGCGCCGGCCGCGTGCCGGTTGCCGCGCCGTCGGAGTACGTCGCGGGGTTCACCCAGTTCTTCGTCGCGCCGCGCGAGTGGTTCGTCACCTCGCTGCTCGTCGACGACGTGGTGACCTCAGGACCGGGGAGCAAGCACCAGTATCGCGTCGCCCCCAGCGCGCAGCTGCGCATTTCGGACAACGTCACATTCGTCCTCAGCACTCGCGACGAGTTCATCACCGGGCTCGCGGCCAATTCGCGCACCTACTCGATGACCGTCGCCGTCAAGTCGGTTCGGTAACACGCACACGCCAGAGGAGAAGTCACGATGAATACAGCTACTTGTCTCCGCGCCGCCGCCGTTGCGTCACTCGTGTGGTCCTGGTCGGCCACCTCCGCCGTGGCCCAGGACCGCCTGCACGTCGCCGACGGCGACGTCACCGTGGTGTGCCCGCTCACGGTCGGCGGCAGCTTCGAGGCCCGGACGAAGGCGCTGAGCGGCGACGTCGGTCCCGCGCCGCAGCAAGCCGGCGGCGTCGGCGGCGCGCTCCTGGTGAAGCTCGACACGCTCGAAACCGGCATCGGCCTTCGCGACCATCACATGCGCGAGAACTACCTCGAAGTCGAGAAGGGACGCGGCTACGACGTCGCGACGATCGAGGACATCCAGCTCGAGAAGGCCGACGGGAAGGGCACGTTCAAGGCGACGCTGCTGCTGCACGGCCAGAAGCGGCAGGTGACGGGGACGTCGATCGTCCACCGGCGCGGCGACGGCACGACGCACGTGGACGCGGAGTTCCCGTTGAAGGTGTCGGAGTTCGAGATTCCGAAGCCGACCTATCTCGGCGTCGGCGTCCGCGACGAGATCCGGGTGAAGGTCGCGTTCAACGCGCTGCCCATGAGCACGACCGCCTCGACGCGCTGACGGAGCGGCGGGAGCGGCATAGTAAAATGCCGGTTCATGCCGACTCCCGCCTCGTCGCTCTCGTCGATGTACCGGTCGCTCGCGGAGGCCGACGCCGAAATCGCCGCCGCGATCGCCAACGAGGTCCGGCGGCAGGCCGACGGCCTCGAGCTCATCGCCTCCGAGAACTTCGTCAGCACCGCCATCCTGCAGGCGGCCGGTTCGGTGATGACGAACAAGTACGCGGAGGGCTATCCCGGGAAGCGGTACTACGGCGGGTGCGAGTTCGTCGACGTCGCGGAATCGCTCGCCATCGCCCGCGCGAAACAGCTGTTCGGCGCGGACCACGTGAACGTGCAGCCGCACTCGGGCGCGCAGGCCAACATGGCCGTCTACTTCGCGCTGCTCAAGCCGGGCGACACGGTGCTCGGCATGAACCTGGCGCACGGCGGCCACCTGACGCACGGCCACCCGCTCAACTTCTCGGGCAAGCTGTACACGATCGTTCCCTACGGCGTCCGCAAGGATGACGAGCGGATCGACTACGAGGAGCTGGAGCGGCTCGCGCACGAGCACAAGCCGAAGATGATCATGGTCGGCGCCAGCGCGTATCCGCGCGTGATCGACTTCGCGCGCATCGCGAAGGTGGCCGCCGCGGTCGGGTCGCCGATGGTCGTGGACATGGCCCACATCGCCGGCCTCGTCGCCGCCGGCGTGCATCCGAGCCCGGTGCCACACGCCGACTTCGTCACCACGACGACCCACAAGACGCTGCGCGGCCCGCGCGCGGGAATGATCCTGTGCCGCGAGCGGTACGCGAAGGACCTCGACCGCGCGATGTTTCCCGGCGTCCAGGGCGGACCCTTGATGCACATCATCGCGGCCAAGGCGGTCTGCCTCAAGGAGGCGATGGAGCCCTCGTTTGCCGACTACCAGCGGCAGATTGTCGCCAACGCCGCGCGTCTCGCATCGTCGCTCGCCAGCCACGGCTTCCGTCTCGTCAGCGGCGGCACCGACAATCACCTGATGCTCGTCGACGTCTTCTCCAAGGGCCTCACCGGCAAGGTCGCGGAGGCGGCGCTCGGCAAGGCGGGCATCACCGTGAACAAGAACGCGATCCCCTTCGACCAGAACCCGCCGATGGTCGCCAGCGGCATCCGCGTCGGCACGCCGGCCGTCACCACGCGCGGCATGCGCGAACCGGAGATGGACCAGATCGGCGACCTCATCGCGCGCGTGCTCGCAACTCCCGACGATGATCGCGCCCTTGGCACGATCAAGGACGAAGTGGAACGACTGTGCCGGAAGTTCCCGCTGTATCCCGAGCTTCAATAGCGCTCGGTGGTTCGCGGGTTCGGGGGTTCGTGGTGCGAACCGCCGTCGAAGCCGCGTTTGCCGATGATGGCGCGCTCGCCCGCGTCATCCCGGGGTACGAGTCACGCCAGGGACAGCGCGCGATGGCATCGGCCGTGGCGGATGTCATCGAACATGGAGGGACGCTCGTCGCGGAAGCCGGGACCGGCACCGGCAAGACGCTCGCCTACCTGGTTCCCGCCATCCTCAGCGGCCAGCGCGTGCTCGTCTCGACCGGCACCAAGAACCTCCAGGAACAAATCTTCTTCAAGGACCTCCCCACGCTCCGCGACGCGCTCGGCAAGCCGTTCAGCGCGACGCTGATGAAGGGGCGCTCGAATTACCTCTGCCTTCATCGCTTCGAGACCTATCGTGACGGCGTCGAGGGGAACACATCTGTCCTTCGACACGGCTCGGGACAGGCCGCGAGCCGGCTGATCGAATCGGGCGACCGCGTGCTGCTGCCCATCGTCGACGCGTGGGCGAAGACGACGAAGACCGGCGACCGCGCGGAGCTGCGCGAGCTTCCCGAGGACTTGCCACTCTGGAAGGACATCGCCGCCGACGCGGAGACCTGCCTCGGCTCGGAGTGCCCGCGCTACGGCGACTGCTTCGTGACCCTCATGCGGCAGCGCGCCGCCGAATCCGACGTCGTCATCGTCAACCATCACCTGTTGTGCGCGGACGCGCAGCTGCGGAAGAGCGCCTACGGCGAGGTGATTCCTACGTGCGCGACGCTGGTGGTGGATGAGGCGCACCAGCTGGAAGACGTCGCGACGCAGTACTTCGGCATCGCGGTCAGCAACTACCGGATCGAGGACCTGGTTCGCGACGTCGATCTCCAGCTCTCTTCGTTCGTAGGGCGGGGCTTTACGGCCCGCCAAACCGAAGACGTCACGCAAGCGACCTCGCGCGTCACCGAACGTTCGCGCACCTTCTTCAGCGCGCTCTCGATGGCGCGGATGGAAGCGGCCGAATCGAAGGCGCGCTATACATCGGAGACCTTCATCGACTACTTCCAGGACGGCGCGATGCTGGCCGGCGCGCTCGAAGGACTCGAAGCAACCCTCGTTCTGGCGGGGCGTAAAGCCCCGCCCCACGAACGTGGAGAGCGGGGAGAGATTTCCGACGGTAGGGCGGGTCCTTTCGGACCCGCCGAGACGGATGAAGTGGTCGCGACGCTGGCACGGCGCGCGCGAGAGCTCCACCAGGAGCTGTCGTTCCTGATCCGGGCCAGCGACGACGACTTCGTGTACTACGTGGAGAGCCGCGGCCGCGGCTTCTTTCTCCGCGCGTCGCCGATCGACGTCTCGCGCCTCGCGAAGGAGGCGCTGTTCGACCGGATGCGCACCACCGTGCTGACGTCGGCGACGCTCGCGGTGGAAGGATCGTTCGAGTACTTCAAGAGCCGGCTCGGCATCCACGAGGCGAACCAGGTGCGCGTGCCGTCGGAATTCGACTACGCGCGCCAGGCGCTTCTGTACCTGCCGCGCCGCGTGCCGTCGCCGAAGTCGCCGGCCTTCAGCGCGGCCGCCGCGCGCGAGGTCATCGAGATCCTCAAGCGGACGCGCGGCCGGGCATTCGTCCTCTTCACCAGCTACGCGATGCTGCGCTCGGTGCAGCCGCTCGTCGAGATGTCGCTGCCGTTTCCCATCCTCGTGCAGGGGACCGCGCCGCGCTCCACGCTCCTCGAGCAGTTCCGCTCGACGCCGAACGCCGTGCTGCTCGCCACCTCCAGCTTCTGGCAGGGCGTGGACGTGGTCGGCGAGGCGCTGAGCTGCGTGATCGTGGACAAGCTGCCGTTTGCGTCGCCGGGCGATCCGATTACGGCGGCCCGTATCGAATCCATCAGGGCCAGCGGCGGCGACGCGTTCGCGGATTACCAGGTGCCGCTCGCGATTCTCGCCCTGCAGCAGGGCCTCGGACGGCTCATCCGCCACCGCTCCGACCGGGGCGTACTCGCGGTGCTCGACCCGCGCTTGCGAACGATGGGATATGGGCGTAGATTTCTAGATTCGCTCCCTCCGGCCCCCGTGACCCACGACCTGGCAGCGGTGGAGCGTTTCTTCGGGTAAACTACGGGCTAGCCGACGGTTAATGGAACCGATCGCCCCCGAGATTCGTTACTAGCAGAAGAGAGGATTGACGCATGCGGACCCATCTGTACCGGGGTGTCCTGGCGCTTGCCGTGGCGCTCGTGTTTTCGGCCCCCGCGTTCGCCCAGGGCATCGTGAAGGGCAAGGTCGTTGACGAGAAGGGCCAGCCCGTCGCCGACGCCAAGGTCACCATTCAGGGAGCGGCGCGCAACGCCGAGACCAAGACGAACAACAAGGGTGAGTTCGTGCAGGTCGGTCTGCAGTCCGGCGCGTACACGGTCACGGTGACCAAGGAAAAGCTGATCGCCGCGCAGAAGGTGAACGTGACGCAGGGCACGCCCGCGGAGGCGAACATGACCCTGGTCCCGCAGGCGACGGCTGGCATGAGCCCCGAGCAGAAGGCCATTCAGGAAGCGGCTGGCGCCGCCATCGAGGCGCTGCGGGCGGGGCGCGACGACGAGGCGATCGCGAAGCTGAACGACGTGGTCGGCAAGCTGCCCTCCTGCAGCGACTGCTACTACAACCTCGGTCTCGCCTACACGCACAAGCAGCAGTGGGCGGAAGCGGAAGCCGCGCTGAAGAAGTCGATCGAGCTGAAGGCGACCAACCCGGATCCGTACAACGGGCTCGCCAACGTCTACAACGCCCAGAAGAGGTTCGACGAGGCGCTGGCGATGAACCAGAAGGCCACCGAGTTGTCGGGCTCGACGGCGGGGGCGGGCGGCGGCAACGCTGAAGCGATCTACAACCAGGGCGTCGTGCTCTTCAACGCCGGCAAGTACGCGGACGCGAAGACGCAGTTCGAGAACGCGACCAAGGCCGACCCGAACAACGCGAACGCGTTCTATCAGCTCGGTATGACCGACCTGAACCTCGGACAGATTCCCGACGCGGTTGCCGCGCTCGAGACGTTCATGAAGCTGGCGCCGAACGACCCGAAGGCGGCGCAGGTGCAGGGCTCGCTCCCCGCGCTGCAGCAGATGATCAAGAAGTAGGCTCTGGCGGACTGCAGGCTACGGGCGAGGCCCGAGCCTGCAGCCTATCTGAAGCCGGACGCCTGCAGCCCGTCTTCGACCTCCTGCTGGCACTCCGGTTCGTTGTCGAAGTAGTACTCCACCACCACATATCCGGATTCGCTGGTCTTCGCGCTCGCGCCGACGAAGACATTGGTCAGGTGCGGCCCCAGGGTCGCCCGCGACTCGCTCGTCCAGTGCGCGAAGAGCAGCCGTTCGCGCTCCGCGAGACCGGCCATCCAGTCGCGCGGTCCCTCCCACATGCTGTCGGAGAGCAGCATGTCGACGGTCCGGGGGTGACCGTACGCGGCGCTGATCTCGTCGCGCATGTTTTCGAACTGCGACTGGAGCTCGGTGCCGTACCCGCTCGTCGGCACCGGCTTGCCGACGGCCTTGATGTAGCACAGGCCCGTCCGCGGGCTCACCTGCGCAACGTAGAATTCCATACCGGGATGCGGCGACGGAACGGATGTGAGCTTGTACATGCCGCCGCCGATGTCCACCGCCTGTCCGCCGAGCTGCTGGGCGGACATACCCTGTTTCAGGCCAAATGGCGTGGCTTCCGGCGCGTAGGGTTCCGAATTCTCCTGTCCGTAGCTGGTCCACGCCCCGAAAAGGACGATACCTGCCGCCAGCGTTGCGAGAGCACGAGCACACTTCATGGTCGAACCTTCTTCTGACTCAATGGTCGAACCTTCTTCTGACTCAGGGTCGGTTGGATTCCGGGCGGGAGGTAATCTTCTTTTCGGCAGATCGGGCCGACTCGGCCACGGCATCCCCCCGGGAGGTCCCGGCTAGTGCCCGGGATCGGCGGCCGGCTGGCCATAATCCGGGACCGGATGGCCGCCGCGGCGCGGTCGGCGGGGCGGGATCCCTCCACGATCCGTCTCGTCGCGGTTTCGAAAACGTTCCCCGTCGACGCAATTCGTGAGGCCTACGCCGCCGGCCAGCGCGACTTCGGCGAGAACCGTGTCCAGGAAGTCCTACAGAAAATAACGTCCGCAGCCGACCTAGAGATCAGGTGGCACCTCCTCGGCCACTTGCAGACGAATAAGGCCCGAAAAGCGGGTCCTGCGTTTGCGGCGATTCACTCGGTGGATACGGTCGAGCTGCTTGAAAAGATTGACGCAGCCGCCGCCGACGCCGGCCGGACGCCGGAGCTGCTCATCCAGGTAGACCTCGCCGGCGAGACGACGAAGTTCGGCGCATCGCCGGAAGACGTGCCGCGGTTGTTCGATGCCGCGGCGTCGTGCCGGGCGGCGCGGGTCTCGGGGCTGATGACGCTGCCGCCGGTGCCTGAATCGCCCGAAGACGCGCGGCCCTGGTTCCGCAGGCTGCGCGGGCTCCGCGACCAGTGGCTGGCCGCGGGTGTCCCGGCGCCGATGCTCCAGGAGCTGTCGATGGGCATGAGCGCCGACTTCGAGGTGGCGATCCATGAGGGATCGACGATCGTCCGGGTGGGAACAGCAATTTTTGGGAGCCGACATGTCCAAGCCTGAGGAAATGGCACTGACCACGAACGAGCCGCGGCCGCGCATCACGTCGCCGGAGCGGAACATCACCATCACGCCGCTCGACATGCGCCAGGCGCGCTTCACGACGGCCATCCGCGGCTTCGACAAGGCCGACGTCACCACGTTCCTGCAGGAGGCGGCCGAAGGGTTCGACCACGCGGTGCGCGAGAACGAGCGCCTGCGGATGGAGATCGTCCGGCTCGAGGCGTCGCTGAACCAGTTCCGCGACCTCGAGGGCAGCCTCAAGACGACCCTGATGAGCGCGCAGAAGGTGGCTGACGACATGCGCGAGAACGCGCGGCAGGAAGCCGCGCGCCTGATCCGCGAGGCCGAGGGGCGCGTCGAGCTGCTGGTGCAGAAGGCGCAGTCGAAGACCGAGGACATCGAGCGCGAGATCGACGGGCTGCGCATCAAGCGGCGCGAGGCGGAGACGAACCTCGAGGGGACCATCGCCGCGCTGCACAACACGCTCGACTTCATCCGCGAGCAGGATCGCCGCGAGCGCGAAGACCGCGTCGTCCAGCACTGGCCCAAGATCGCGCAGGTCGCGAGCAACGCCACCCGCGTCGGGTAACCACGAAGGCCGCTTGCGCGGCGCACACGACGTCTGCAGCTTCGCCCGGGCCGGCCATGCGGCAAGCAGGCGGCACGCACGACGTGCGCGCCGCCCCTCCGCTCTATCTAACGCAGCGGTCTGAACCCAGCTCGCACGTCCTCTGACAGGAGGTGTGGCTGTTCCCACGCCGCGAAGTGCCCGCCTTTGTCGTGCTTCTTGTAGTAGATCAGGTTGGGATACGCCCGCTCCGCCCAGCTCCGCGGAGCCGGATAGAGCTCGTCGGGGAAGACGCTCACGGCCACCGGGATGGCGGCGTTGACGCCCTTGACGGCGAAGAACGACGCCCCCCAGTTCTCCCAGTAGAGGCGGCCGCCGGAAACCCCCGTGTTCGTCAACCAGGTGATCGTGACGTTGTCGAGGATGTCGTCGCGCGTGAGACCCTCGGACTGTCCGTTGAAGACGCGCGTGATGAGCTCGTAGCTGCGCGCGTCGTGATCGAGGAAATACGCCGCCAGGCCAACGGGGGAATCCGCGATGCCGTACAGCGTCTGCGGCCGGAGGCCCATCTGGAAGCCGTAGCCTATGCCCTTGCCGTAGACGAAGCTCAGTCGCTCATACGCGACCTTCTCCTCGGCGGAGAGACCCGCGGGCGCCGGCGCACCGGAAAACGCGGCCTTGTCGATGTCGAGTGGAATCACGTTCGGCATGTTGGTGTGAATGCCCAGCAATTCCGGCGGCGCCTGCGCGCCCATCAGCTCGGTGATGATCGCGCCCCAATCGCCGCCCTGCGCCACGAATTTCGTGTAGCCCAGGCGCTTCATGAGCGCGACCCATGCTCGCGCGATGTGCGCGGGGTCCCAGCCTTTGGTGGTCGGCTTGCCTGAATATCCGTAGCCTGGTATCGACGGAATCACCAGATGGAACGCGTCCGATGCGCTCGCGCCATGTGCCGTGGGATTGGTGAGCGGAGCGACAATCTTCAACTGCTCGACGACCGAGCCGGGCCAGCCGTGCGTGACAATGAGTGGCAACGCATTGTCATGCTTCGAACGCACGTGGATGAAGTGAATGTCGAGTCCATCGATCGCGGTGATGAACTGCGGCAGGGCGTTCAGCCTGGCCTGGCACTTGCGCCAGTCGTACTCGGTCGCCCAATACCGCGCGACGGCCTGAGTCGTGGCGAGCTGCACGCCCTGCGATGCATCGGTGACCGTCTCGCGATCGGGCCACCTTGTCGCGTTGATGCGCCTGCGCAACTCGGTCAGCTCCGCCTCCGGAACGTTCACCTGAAACGGACGAATGGCGGTCGTGTCAGTTGCCTGCTCGCTGCGTTCTTGTGTAGCGCTGGTTGGAGTCATGGTGCCCTCCTTGAAGGAGTTCTGGACGCGCCTCGATCACAACACCAGTCACGACGGGCCGTGACCGTCCCCATTGCGAATGCAGATTCGCTCAAGAAATCAACCGCAGAAACGTCAACGCCATTCGAGGTGGCACAAGTGGTGCCGTACGTGACTGCGGCCACGAGATGGCTTCTGGTTTCTCCGTGACTCACCTCACCGTCCGAGTGATCCCACGCTCCAGTAAGCCGGGCATTGCCGGAATCCGTGAGGGTGCGCTCCTTATCCGATTGCAATCGCCTCCCGTCGAAGGCGCGGCGAACGAAGAACTGATTCAGGTGATTGCGGAGACGTTCGGCGCCGCCAGACGCGATGTGGAAATCGTGGCTGGTGAACGATCCAGGCTGAAGCGAGTCGCCATCGGCAGCGTCGACCGTCCCCACGTGAACGCGGTCCTGCGCGCGCTCGGCATGAACCCCGACGAACTCGCACGTCACGTCAGGTAACGCCGGATCCCGGATCCCCGATCCCGGCCAGACTACAATCCCATCGTGCCGCTTCTGGCGGACTTCCTGATCGAACACGCCGATCTGATCGCCACCTGCGCCGGCCCCGCGCCCCGGCGCGGCCTCGCACAGCGCGAAATCTCCCCCCTGCAGCAGGGCGTCGTCGCGGCGTTCGAAGGACGCATCACCTACGTCGGCGCCACCAGCGCGCTGCCCGGCGCCGTCGACGTCCAGCGCGGCGCGACGCGCATCGACGCCCGCGGCTGCAGCGTCGTCCCGGGCTTCGTCGATCCGCACACGCACGTGGTCTACGCGGGAGACCGGCGGGCGGAGCTGCAGCGGCGCCTGTCGGGCGAGTCGTACGCCGCGATCGCGGCCAACGGCGGCGGCATCGTGAGCACCGTCGGCGCGACGCGCGCCGCCACGGAAGAGGAGCTCGTCGCCGCGGCGCGGCTCCGCCTCGACGAGATGCTGGCCTGCGGCACCACGATCTGCGAGGCGAAGAGCGGCTACGGCCTCGACGTGGCCTCCGAGCTGCGACAACTGCACGCGATGCGGACCCTCGACGAGGAGCACGCGATCGACGTCGTGCCGACCTTCATGGGCGCGCACGAGATTCCGCTGGAATACCGCGACCGGCGGGGTGCATACATCCGGCTCGTCATCGAGGAGATGCTCCCGCGCGTCGCGGAGGAAGGGCTCGCCGAGTACTGCGACGTGTTCTGCGAGCGCGGCGTCTTCACGCCCGAGGAATCGATCGAAATCCTCGAAGCCGGCCGGCAGGCCGGCCTGCGTCCGCGCGTGCACGCCGACGAGCTCGCGCCAAGCGGCGGCGCCAGCGTCGCGGCGCGGGTTCGGGCGCGATCCGCCGACCATCTCGTGCACGTGGACGAGCGCGGCGCCGACGCCCTCGCCGACGCGGACGTCTGTGCGACCCTGCTTCCGACGGCCGCTTTCTACCTGAAGCTCGATCGCTTTGCGCCGGCGCGGATGCTCGTCGACCGGGGCGTCCCGGTGGCGCTCGGGAGCGACGTCAATCCGGGCGCGGGCTTCTCGCCGTCGATGCCGTTTGCGATGACGCTTGCCTGCTTTGCCATGCAGATGACGCTCGAGGAAGCGCTCATCGGCGCGACGCTGAACGCCGCCTGGTCGCTCGATCGCGGCGACGATGCGGGAAGCCTGGAGCCGGGCAAGCTGATGGACGCCGTGATCGTCAAGGGCGGCCTTGCGGAGCTCCTGCGCGTGGGGGCGCCGGCCATCCGGATGGTCGTCAAGCGCGGAAAGGTCGTCTCATGGACGCAGTGAGCTTTGGCGAAATGGCGGTCGCGGACCTGCTGGACGGGTTCGCATCCACGGACGCGGTTCCCGGCGGCGGTTCGGCCGCGGCGCTGGGCGGCGCGATAGGCGCCTCGCTGCTGCTGATGGTCGCCGGCATGCCGAAGACGAAGAGCGGCGCGCCGGAAGAGACCGCCGACCTCGCCGAGGCCGCCGCGCGCCTGCACCCGCTTCGCGATTCACTCCTCGAGCTCGTCGATCGCGACAGCGAGGCCTACAGGCAGGTGATGGAGGCGTTCCGCCTCGCGAAGGAGACCGACGAGGAGAAAACGGCGCGGAAGCAGGCGGTCGAGCGCGCGACCCGCGGGGCGACGGAGGCGCCGCTCAACACGATGCGCGCGTGCCAGCAGGCGCTGCGCGGAGCCGTGGTCGTCGCGAGGAACGGCAGCCGCCGCACCACCAGCGACGTCGGCGTCGGCGTGGAGCTGCTGCTGGCCGCGCTGCGCGGCGCGCGGCTCAACGTGGACATCAACCTGTCGTCGCTGGAGGATGCCGCCTACGTGGCGCGCATCAGGGCGGAAGTGCAGGAGCTCGAACGCGACGCGACGGCCGATGCCGAGGCCGCGCGTCGCGCGCTGAGGTGACCTGTCCCGCCGAAGCGCAAGGCGCGAAGGCGGATTTACCGGTTCGAGAGCGGATTACCGCCGCTGAGGTTGGCGCCCTGCCCCAGGTACATGCCCTCCACGGTGAACGAGAAGGGGATCGGGTACTTGTAGTTCGGGAAGACCTCGACCGGCTGCGTATACGCCGCCTGCGCGGTCGTTTTGAGCCCGTCGCGCGTGACGGTGATGTCCTCGAAGACGAGCGGCAGCTGGAGCGCGCTCGCCCGCTCGAGGATATGGTTCTGCAGCTCGCCCGGCGAGGCGTTCCCGCCGAAGGTGACCAGCTGCTGGGACTGGTCCTTGAGCTGGTAGTACTTCGCCGCGGCGAGGCCGACCCGCGCCGCCGCGTTGATGATGGCGATGACGATCAGGAGCTTGATGATGGTCTTCATGGATTCCAGGCGCCGGGTCCAGAAGAATCCGGCCTACCGTACCTTTTTCGGCGGGTTCCGGTCCGGTACGTAGGGGTGGGTCCTTTTGGACCCGCCAGATTAATGGATCTGGTGGAACAGCCGGCTCCACCGGATGGTCGTAAAGAACCGGCCCAGGCCGCCGGATGGCTGCCCCTCCTCCGTGTCCTCGAACGACCAGTAGATGAACGCCGCCTTTCCCTTCACATATTCGCGCGGCAGGAACCCCCAGTAGCGGCTGTCCTCGGAGTTGTCGCGGTTGTCGCCCATCATGAAGTAATGGCCGGGTGGCACCGTCACCGGCCCGTAGTGGACGCGGACGTCGAAGTCCTCCTCCGGTGTGTCGCCGGGCGGGGGGAACAGGAAGTGGACGTACGGCTCGTCGAGCGGCTTGCCGCTCACGAACACCTTCTTGTTGCGCAGCTCGATGGTGTCGCCCGGCAGCCCGATGGTCCGCTTGATGAAATCGCGCTCGGGGTCCTCGGGAAACTTGAAGACGATGATGTCGCCGCGCTTGATCTCGTCGATCGGCAGCAGCGTCCGTTCCACCCGGCTCAGCGTCGGACCGAACACGAACTTGTTCACCAGCAGGTGGTCGCCGATGAGCAGGTTGTTCTCCATCGAGCCGGTCGGAATCTTGAAGGCCTGGACGATGAACGTCCGCACGAAGAGCGCGAGGATCACCGCCACGCAGATGGACTCGAAGTACTCGCGGGCCGTCGACTTGTGATACTCGACCGCGTGTTCCGCTGCCGGCTGCTTCGCCGCGGGCCTGGCCATATCCCTCCACGGTCCGGCTGAGGCCGGACACTGACGACGATCCTG
>DASQAX010000312.1:0-1692 GCA_035635535.1 Vicinamibacterales bacterium
AACCTTGCGGCCGCCACGGCTGCGCGGGACGGCCAGCGAAATCGTGGTGTTCCAGCGCCAGCGCGTCTTGAACACCGGCGCGTCGAGCAGCGCCTGGACCAGGATGTCGCGCGTGCTGGCCGGATGGAGGTACCGGAACACATCCGAGAGCGGGAACGAGTGCTGGGGGCCAAGCGACAGCAGCAGCGCGTCCTCGGTCGCGGCGGCCTGCAGCTCGAAGTTGAACTGCCGGCAGAAGCGCTTGCGCAGCGCGAGCGTCCACGCCTTGTTGATGCGGCTGCCGAACGGCGCGTGCAGCACCAGCTGCATGCCGCCCGATTCGTCGAAGAAGCGCTCGAGGACGAGCGTCTCCTGCGTGGGAATGACGCCGAGCGCCGCGCGCCCTTCGAGCAGGTAACTCGCGGCCTGTTCCGCGCCGCCGGGGCACAGGCCGGCTTCGTCCTGCAACCAGCGTTCGTAGGGCGGGTCTTTACGGCCCGCCAGTTCGTAAGGCGGGGCTTGACGCCCCGCCAAATTGTCAACGTCGAGAAGCCGATCGAAGTCCGCACGGAGATCCGAGACGGCGCGCGACAGCTCGTCGCTGCGCGCGGGCGCCTCGCCCAGCCAGAATGGAATGGTCGGAGGCGCCCCGTGCGCATCGCGCACGCGGACCGTGCCCGCCACCACCTGCGTGATTTGCCACGACGCGTTGCCAAGCTGGAAGATGTCGCCCGCGTTGCTCTCGATGGCGAAGTCTTCGTTCAGCGTGCCGACGAACGTGTCCTCCGGCTCGACGACGACGCGATAGTCGGCGACCTCGGGGATGGCGCCGCCGGAGGTGAGCGCGAGCATGCGCGTGCCCCGGCGCCCCCTGAGCACCGAATGGACCTCGTCGCGATGCACGAGCGCCGCGCGCCGGCCGCGCCGCGTCGAAAACCCGTCGGCCAGCATCGCCACGACCGCGTCGAAGTCGGTCCGAGCGAGCGATCGGTACGGCCAGGCCTGGCGGACGAACGCGAACAGCTCGTCCTCGCCGAACTCGCGTGACGACACCTCCGCCGCGATCTGCTGTGCGAGGACGTCGAGCGGCCCGTCGAGCGAGACGATGCGATCGAGATCGCCGCGGCGGACGGATCGCAGCAGCGCGGCGCACTCGATCAGGTCGTCGCGCGAGGCCGGAAGCAGGCGGCCCTTCGGTGTGCCGCTGATCGTGTGGCCCGAGCGGCCGACGCGCTGCAGCAGCGTCGCGATTCGATGGGGCGAGCCGACCTGGCACACGAGGTCGACGTGACCGATGTCGATGCCGAGCTCGAGCGACGCGGTGGCGACGAGCGCCTTCAGCGTGCCGTTCTTCAGCCGATGCTCGGCGTCGAGCCGAATCTCCTTCGACAGGCTGCCGTGATGCGCGGTGACCGCATCCTCGCCGAGCCGCTCGCTCAGGTGCCGCGCCGTCCGCTCCGCCATCTTTCGCGTGTTCACGAAGATCAGCGTCGTCCGGTGCTCGGAGACGAGCTGCGTCAGGCGGTCGTAGTACTCCTCCCAGACCTCGTGGGACATCACCGCGTCGAGCGGCGAGCGCGGGATCTCGATGGCGAGATCGATTTCGCGGCGATGCCCTTCGTCGATGATGGTGCAGTCCGACGGATGATTGCCGACCAGGAACTTCGCGACTTCCTCGATTGGCTTCTGCGTCGCGGACAGGCCGATCCGCTG
>DASQAX010000313.1:0-3084 GCA_035635535.1 Vicinamibacterales bacterium
CCGCAGGCGGTCACCGGCGGCCCTGTCAATACGGGCGACGTGGCATGGATGCTCACCGCGACCGGCCTCGTGCTCCTGATGACGCCGGGGCTCTCCTTTTTCTACGGCGGCATGGTCCGCAGCAAGAACGTCGTGTCGACGATGCTGCAGAGCTTCGTGGCGATGGCGGTCATCAGCATCCTGTGGATCGTCGTCGGCTTCAGCCTTGCGTTCGGTGACAGCCTCCACGGGCTGATCGGCAACCCGGCGACGTTCTTCATGTTCACGCGGGTCGGCGCATCGACCCACCCCGACCTCGCGCCGACGATCCCGCTGATTCTCTTCGCGCTGTTTCAGTTGAAGTTCGCAATCATCACGCCTGCACTCATCACGGGGTCGTTCGCCGAGCGCGTGCGGTTCACGAGCTATCTGCTGTTCATGGTCCTGTTCAGCCTGTTCATCTATGCGCCGCTGGCGCACTGGACGTGGCATCCCGACGGCTTTCTCCACAAGCTGGGCGTCCTCGACTTCGCCGGCGGTACAGTGGTCCACATGTCGGCCGGTTTCGCCGCGCTCGCCGGCGCGTTGACGCTGGGGCGCCGCCGCGTGCATCTGGACGGTGAGGCGCATACGCCGGCGAACATCCCCTTTGTGATTCTCGGCACCGGCATGCTGTGGTTCGGATGGTTCGGCTTCAACGCAGGGTCGGCGCAGTCGGCATCCGGCCAGGCCGCGATGGCCTTCGCGACGACGAACACGGCTTCGGCGGCCGCGGCGCTCGCGTGGATCTTCTTCGACGGCATGCGCGGTCAGAAGCCGTCGGCGCTCGGCGCGTGCGTCGGCGCCGTCGTCGGTCTCGTCGCGATTACGCCGGCTGCCGGGTACGTCAGCGTCGGCGAGAGCATCTTCATCGGCACGTGCGCGAGCGTCGTCTCGAACCTGTGCGTGCACTGGAAGAGCAAGGCGTCCGCGCTCGACGACACGCTCGACGTCTTCCCGTGCCACGGTGTCGGCGGCATGGTGGGCATGCTGATGACGGGGCTGTTCGCGAAGGACGTCGGGCTCACCTCGGGGCACGCCTACACGTTCCTTCTGCACTGCGGCGCGCTCGTGTGGGTCGCCGTGTTCTCGTTCGGCGGCTCGTGGCTGCTCTACAAGGTTACCGACGTGATCATCCCGCTGCGCGTCTCGGACGAGCAGGAAGAGATGGGGCTGGATCTCAGCCAGCACGGCGAGGTGATGCAGGATCCCGCGGTGTTCGCGCCTGCACGCGAACCGGCGCTCGCCAAGATCGCGTAAACAACCCTCAACTCTCAAGGCTCAACTCTCACCGCTCGAGCGCCTGAGAGTTGAGACTTGATCGTTGAGAGTTGGCTATGCGCGACTGGACGCGAGAAGAGATTCAGCGCATCGGGTACCAGGTCGTCGATCTGATCGCCGACCATCTCTCGAACCTGCCGAGCGAGCGGGTGTTTCTTCCGGTGCCGCCTGCGCTCGCCCGTCAGTTCATCACCACGCCCGCGCCGCTCGACGCCGTGTCGCCCGAGGACATGCTGCGCGCGTTTCAGGAAACCATCGAGCCCTATCCGTTCGGCAACGGTCATCCGCGCTTCTGGGGTTGGGTCAACTCGCCGCCGGCGGTGATGGGCGTGTTCGCGGAGGCGCTTGCCGCGGCCATGAACCCGAGTTGCGCGGGCGGCAATCATGCGGCGATCCATGTCGAGCGTCAGGTCCTGCAGTGGTTCCGCGACCTTCTCGGCTTCCCGCCCGAGTCGATGGGGCTGCTGGTCAGCGGCGGATCGATGGCGACGATGACGGGGCTCGCCGTCGCGCGCCATCTGAAAAGCGGCGTCGACGTCCGGGCAAACGGCCTGCGCGATGCGCCGCGGCCGTTCGCGTTCTACATGTCATCGGAGGGGCACAGCTGCGCGCGCAAAGCGATCGAGCTGCTCGGATTCGGCAGCGCCTCGATCCGGACGATTCCGGCGGGCGCCGATTACCGCATGACGATCGACGCGCTCGACGCGGCGCTCGAAGAGGACCGCAACCGCAACTCGCAGCCGATCGCCGTGATCGCGACTGCAGGCACGACCAACACAGGCGCCATCGACGATCTCGAGGCGATCGCCGGAGTCTGCCGGCGCCACGACGTCTGGATGCACGTGGACGCCGCCTACGGCGGACCGGCCATCCTCTCGAGTGAATATGGAGGCGCGGTCCGCGCGCTGTCGCACGCGGACAGCGTCGCGCTGGATCCGCACAAGTGGCTCTTCGTGCCGGTCGAGGCCGGCCTGGTCTTGATCCGCGACGGCGAGGCAATGCGATCCGCGTTCAGCCTCGTGCCGCCGTACATCCGCGGACACGGGAGCGCGGGCGATGTATATGGGCTGCCGTGGTTCAGCGAATATGGCTTCCAGCAGACACGCGGCTTCCGCGCGCTCAAAGTGTGGATGACGATGCAGCAGTTCGGGCTGAATGGCTATAAGGCGGCGATCGAAGACAACCTGTCGCTGGCGCAGTATCTCGCGGACCGCGTTCGGAGCGCGCCCGATCTGGGCTTGATGGCGCCGCCCAGCCTGAGCGTCGTCTGCTTCCGCTACCTGGATCCATCGCTGCCGGATGAAGAGGCGGTGGAGGCGTTGAACCGGGCGCTGCTCGAGCGCCTGCAGTTGGGCGGCGAAGCGTTTCTCACCAGCACTGAGCTGCGCGGCCGCTTCGTCCTGCGCGCGTGCATCGTGAACTATAAAAGCACGCGCGAGGACATCGACCGGATGCTCGACGTTGTACGCCGGATCGGACGGGAGCTGACAGTACGCGGTGTCCGGCTTTAGCCGGACGGCAGAGTCCGCCTGAAGGCGGACGCTACGTACGTCTCACCGGTCCGCCTGAGGCGGACACGACGTCCAATCTACCATCGCCACCGGTGGGCGTCGCGGAACGCCCGTCTCGTATCGCGCATGGCCTCACGATACGCGCGACTCGAGGCGTCGCGAAACGCGCGCCGATAGGCATCCCGCGCGCGCCGGAATTCCCGCCGGATCTCGGCACGGACCCGATACCGCTCGCGGTTGGCCTGCCGCCATTCGCGCCGGATCTCTGCTCGTT
>DASQAX010000314.1:0-16218 GCA_035635535.1 Vicinamibacterales bacterium
GGGGTCAGTGGTTCGAATCCACTAGCGCCCACCAGCCTTCGCGCCTGCGGCGCGCTACGGCTTGGCAAGCCCGGCGCGCATATGCGCGAAGGCTGTCACGCCGTAGCGGCTGCTCGCTGCCATCGCGGGAATCGTCTTCGCCGTCCTCAAATGACAAAGAGGGCAGCCCCGAAGGGCTGCCCTCTTTGATGCCTCGCACGTTAGCGCAAGAGCGCCGGTTACGAGGACTTCTTCAACCCGGCGAGCAGCGCCTGGATCATCTGCATGTACTGCTCGTCGGTCGTCGAATAGGCCTTGGTGTAGTCGTCTTCCGTGATCTTGGCTTTCTTCCAGTCGCCGTCGAAATTGTACGTCTTGCCGCCGATGTCGACGGTGTCGTACAGGTTGCCGTCCTTCTTCGCCTTCAGACCGTTGGCGCTGAGATCCGAGACGAACACCTTGGAGTTCGGCACCGACGCGCTGTTCAGCTCGATGTAGAGGTCGCGGTAGTTCTTCATCTCGATCAGCGAGTCGGCGCGGTACGGCGTGTCGAACTTCGCGCTGACGACGAGCAGCTGCGTGCCGGGAAAGTACAGCGCGCCGACGTACACGTTGGGCGACGCACCCTTCACGGCGTAGCTATCGAGCTTCATCGTGTCGAGCATCTTGACGAGTTCAACGACGGAAGTCGCCGACCTGGAATCCTGGGCGGACGCCGCAATGGGCGCCAGGAGAATTGCGGCGAGGGCGATACCACTCAAACGACGAATCGCGAGCGTCATGATCCCCCCTGGTGAATGAATGTAGCGTCGTTGTATCACCAGCGGTCGCCCGCGTCAATCGAGGGATTAACCGATAAAGAGGGCGTCCTCTTCGTCAGGATGCGCGGCGCCGCGGCGGGAGGACCGGCGCAGCTCCTGGACGGCGGCCAGGGCGGCCTTGATGCCGTTCAGGAACGCCCATCCCCTGCCGGCGGACCCGAAAAGCGACGGCACCACAGCCATGACCTGCTCGGCGCGCCGGCTCAAATCGGCGAACATCCGGTCCGCGCGCTCCATCTGCGCGGTGGCGAGCGCCGTCGCGCGGGCGGCTTCGGCCGTGATGGCCTGCAGGTTGGACACGACGGGCCGCAAATCCCGTTCGAAGCGATCGGCCGCCTGGCCAATGCGCCTGGCCGCGGACATCGCAAAGAAAATGGCCGCAACCTGGATGATCGCCATGACCAGCACGGCGACGGCGATGATGCCCAGAAAGACGTTCGTCACACTTCGGGCTCCGTTGCGGCGCGGAACTGGCGGGCGGCGTCGACGACCTTCTCGCGCCCCTCGCGGGCGCGCTGCCCGATGAAGTCGCGCGTCTCCTCGCCGGTCGCCGGCGCATACAGCAACGCCACCGCGGCGCCTGCGATGGCGCCGGCCACGAATGCCAGCAACAGCGCGCCGCCCCCGGGATTGTCGTTACTCGCCATCAGAAGATGCTCACCTTCACGTTCAGGTACTTTTTCGGATCCGCCTTGATCTCCTTCAGCAGATCCTGCAACTGCGTCACCGCACCATTCATGTTCTCATACAACTGCTTGTCGTGCAGCAGTTGTCCCGCGGTGCCCTCGCCCTGACTGAGCGACGCGGTGAGCTTGTCGAGGCGATCCGCCATCGAGTTGAGGCGGTTGTACAACTCGGCGTCGGTAACGAGCTTGCCCGCCGTACCCTCACCCTTGTTGATGCGGCCCGTGATCGCGTCGAGATTGATCGTTGCCGAGGTGACGGACTTGCTCAGCGTGTCGTCGTTCAGCAGATGCCCGAGGCTGCCTTCCCCGTTGCGAATTCGCGCTGTCACCATTTCCAGGTTCTGGAGCGACCGCTCGAGCGATTTCGCGGCCGCGGGATCGGTGGCCAGCCGCCCGAGCGTGCCGCGGCCGGCATTGATGCCGCGCGTCACCGCCTCGGCCGACTCGACGAAATCGTTCAGCTGCCGGTACAGCGTGTCGTCGGTCACGAGCTTCCCGAGCGTCCCGCGTCCCTCCTGCACGCCGGACAGCAGCGCGCTGGTCTGTTCGAGGCCCCTGGTGGCGGCCTCCGCGGCCGTCGCCAGCGAGCCGGGCGCCGGGCCGGTCGCCACGTAGCCCCATTCGGGAATCGGCGTGCCCTGGCTGTTGGCCGTGATGTCCACGGCCGCCTCTCCGAGCAGCGACACCGAGCCGAGCGACGCGGTCGATCGGTTCGTGATGCGCGATCGCTGCTCCTTGCCCACCTGCATCGTCACCTCGACCCTGTCGCCGACGAAGTCCATCTTCTTCACGGCACCGACCTCGACGCCTGCCACGCGGACCGGGGCGCCGACCTTGAGTCCCTGGATGTCGCTGAAGATGGTCTTGAGGGAGTAGCGCTGCCAGAAGAACCCACCCTCGCCGCTGACCATGAAGATCAGCACCGACGCGATGACGAGCGCGACGATCGACACGATGCCGATCTTCAGCTCCGACCAGGCCAGTGAACGCGTGCGCGGCATGGCTTACACCCTCTAAGACAGGAACGTCTGAATGTACGGGTCGGTCGACGAGCGCAGCTCGGCGGCGTTGCCCTCGAACGTGATCACGCCGTCCTTCAGCATGATGAATTCGGCCTCGTCGCATTTCTGCGGATCGGCCGGCGTGATCTCGATGGCGCCGCCGTCGCGAACCGCCTCGTGCGTCGCGACGAAGAACGCATCGCGGAGCTGGTGCGTCACGACGATCGAGCTGACGTTCTCGACGTCGCGCAGCTTGACGATTTCCTCGTCGATCGTCGTCGCCGTGATCGGATCGAGGCCCGTCGTCGCCTCGTCGTACAGCAGCGTCGGCGGCTTGAAGGCCATCGCGCGCGCGATGGCGACCCGGCGCCGCTGCCCGCCGGAGAGCGCGGACGGCATCTTGTCGATGTGCTCGCTGAGGCGCACGAACCCGAGCACCTCCTCCACGCGGCGCCGCACGTCGTCGAGCGCCATGTCGGTCTCTTCGTACAGCTTGTAGCCGACGTTCTCGGCCACGGTCAGCGAGTCGAAGAGCGCCCCCTCCTGGAACACCATGCCCAGGTGGCCGCGTACCTTCATCAACTCGACCTCCGACATGCCGTCCACGCGCGAGCCGTGCACCCAGATCTCGCCGCCATCGGGCTTCAACAGGCCGAGAATGAGCTTCAGGATCGTGGACTTCCCCGAGCCGCTGGCCCCGAGAATGATCTTCGTGTGCCCGGGCAGCAGCGTGAAGCTCACGTCGCGCAGCACCGTCTTGTCGTCGAACGAGAGCGACACGTTCTTGAAGATGACCGCCGGCCGGTCCTGGGCCGATCGCCGTTCGAGCACCTCCGAGTCGCGAATCGAGGAGACCGGCATCAATACAACAGCGTAATCAGCAAACGCGTCACGAAGAAATCCACCGCGATGACCGCGACGGAGGCCGCCACCACGGCGGCCGTCGTCGAGCGTCCCACGCCCTGTGTCCCGCCGGACGTCCGCAAGCCGACGTGACAGCCGATGGTGACGATGACATAGCCGAGGAAAAAGGGCTTGAGGATCCCCATCCAGGCGTCCTGCAGGTACAGGGCCTCGGTAATCGACGTCCAGTACAGGCTCGACGCCACCCGAAGCTGATAGACCGCAATCAGCCAGCCGCCCAGGATGCCGACCGTGTCCGAGATGACCGTCAGCACCGGCGCCATGAAAAAGCCCGCGAGCACGCGAGGTACGACGAGCTTTCGCACCGGATCGGTCCCGAGCGCGCGCAGCGCGTTGATCTGATCGGTCACGACCATCGACCCGAGCTCGGCCGCGATGCCGGACCCGATGCGGCCGGCGAGCATCAGCCCCGTCAGCACCGGCCCCAGCTCCTTGATCATCGACGCGCTGATCAGCCGGCCGACGAACGGCCTCGCGCCGAACTGGTCGAGCGTGATGCCCGTCTGCAGCGCGAGCACCGCGCCGGTGAAGAAGCCGGTCAGCAGCACGACGGTCAGCGAGCCGAGGCCGATCTCATCGAACTGCTCCACGACGTCGTGGAAGTAGAACGGCCGCGAGAAGATGCCCCGCACGGTCTGCCCCTGCAGCCGCATGTACTCCTGCACTTCATAGAGCGCGGCCTTCAGCCAGTGTGTCAACACGCGTCAGCGTCCAGCCTGCAGGCTCGTCAAGCCCAGCTCGCGGGTACGGAGGGACTTCACGGTATCGCGGATCGTCGCGGCGCGCTCGAAGTCGAGGTTCGCGGCGGCGCTCTTCATCTCGTGCTCCAGCCGCGCGATCTCCGCGTCGATCTCGGCCTGCGTCCGGAACGTCTCCGCGGGCTCGCGCGGCGGCGTCGAGTAATCGCGCTCGTAGACGCTCGACATCACGTCTTCGATGGCGCGCACGACCGATTCCGGCGTGATGCCATGCTCCTCGTTGTAGGCGGCCTGCAGCGCCCGCCGCCGATCCATCTCGGCAATGGCCTTCTTCATCGAATCGGTCATCGCGTCCGCGTACATGATGACGCGTCCGTTGACGTTTCGGGCGGCGCGCCCCGATGTCTGGATGAGTGACCCGCTCGACCGCAGGAACCCCTCCTTGTCCGCGTCGAGGATGGCCACGAGCGAGACTTCCGGCAGGTCGAGACCCTCCCGCAACAGGTTGATCCCCACCAGCACGTCGAACACGCCGCGCCGCAAATCGCGGAGGATTTCGATGCGTTCGAGCGTATCGATGTCGGAGTGCAGGTACCGGACCCTGACGCCGAGCTCCTGGTAGTACGTCGTCAGGTCTTCGGCCATCCGCTTGGTGAGCGTCGTCACGAGCACGCGCTCCTTGTGCTCGGCGCGGTCGCGGATCTCCTTGAGCAGATCGTCGACCTGGCCGCGGACCGGGCGCACCTCGATGGGCGGGTCCATCAGACCGGTCGGACGAATCACCTGCTCGACGATCACGCCGGCCGCCTTCGACAGCTCGTACGGACCCGGCGTCGCGGAGACGAAGACGACCTGGTTCACCCGCTCTTCCCATTCCGTGAAGTTCAACGGGCGGTTGTCGAGCGCCGACGGCAGGCGGAAGCCGTAGGCGACCAGCACTTCCTTGCGCGAACGGTCGCCGGCATACATGCCGCGGACCTGCGGGACGGTCTGATGGCTTTCGTCGACGATGACCAGCGAATCGTCTGGCAGGTAGTCGAGCAGCGTCGGCGGCGGCGCGCCCGGCGGGCGGCCCGTCAGGTGCCGCGCGTAGTTCTCGATCCCGTGGCAATAGCCAATCTCCCGGATCATCTCGAGGTCGAACATCGTTCGCTGGTGCAGCCGCTGCGCCTCGAGCAGCTTGCCTTCCGATTCGAGCTGCCCGCGATACCACTCGAGCTCCTGCTTGATCGTCTCGCCGGCCAGCTTCGTCCGGTCGCGCGACGTCACGAAATGCGATTTCGGATAGACGGCAATCTTGTCGAGCCGCTTGATCACCTTGCCGGTGAGCGGATCGAACCACGCGAGCTCGTCCACCTCGTCGCCGAACAACCCGATGCGCAGCGCGTGCTCCTCGTACGACGGCACGACCTCGATGATGTCGCCGCGGACGCGGAAGGCGCCGCGGCCGAACTCGGTGTCGTTGCGCTCGTACTGGATCTCGACGAGCTTCCGCAGGATCTGATCGCGGCCGATCCGCTGTCCCACTTCGAGCGGCAGCAGCATCCCGTAGTAGGCCTCGGGCGAGCCGAGACCGTAGATGCACGACACGCTCGCGACGATGATGACGTCGCGGCGCTCGAAGAGCGACCGCGTGGCCGACAACCGCATCCGATCGATCTCGTCGTTGATCGTCGCTTCCTTCTCGATGTACGAGTCGGTGGCGGGCACGTAGGCTTCCGGCTGGTAGTAGTCGTAGTAGCTGACGAAGTATTCGACCGCGTTCCCGGGGAAGAAGCGCTTGAATTCCTGGTAGAGCTGCGCGGCGAGCGTCTTGTTGTGGGCCATGACCAGCGTCGGGCGGTTCACCGACGCGACGACCTGCGCCATCGTGAAGGTCTTGCCCGACCCCGTGACGCCGAGCAGCACCTGGTGCTTGTCGCCGCGGGTGAGCCCCTCGATCAGCTCCGGAATCGCGCGGACCTGGTCGCCGCGGATCTCGAAATCGCTGACGAGGCTAAAGCGGTCGTGCACGGAGGGCATGTAAACCCCTGATCGTACCACGGGAGAAATCCCAAAAGGGATTTGGACGTTACTTGGGATTTCGAGCCTGGGATTTGGGATTTTGGATTTCCTGATACGGAGCGAAGTAACCGCGGCGCGCGAGGATCTTCGACCCCTTGAGATCGGGACGCGTCACGCGGATTTCGACCTTCCGCCACGCGCCGTCCTGTTTCGTATTGGTGGACGAGTAGGCGAGGCTGTACTGCGCGCGGATCTGCGCGACCACCTTGTCGTACGACGCCTCGATGTCCTTCATCGACGTCGGGAAGAACGCCTGGCCGCCGGTGGCTTCGGCAATCTGCTGCAGGTGCGCGCGCTCCTCGATGCGGCCGCGCGAGTGCTCGAGGAAGCCGACCGAATACACCGTCACGTCCGACGCGCGGATGAGCGTCATCAGGTCGCCGAAGCTGATCGTGCTGTGCGTGTCGCCGCCGTCGGTATAGAGGACGAGGACCTTGCGCCCTTCGTCGTCCGACGCGCCGTCGAGGTAGACGCCCATCGCGTCGTACATCGCCGTCTCGCCGTCGGGCGTGCGGCCGCGGATGCGTTCGACCATCCGCGGAAAGTCGCGCTGGCCGTACTTCGCCACGCGGACCTCGGTGTCGAAGTCCACCAGCGTCATGTCCTTCGCTTCGCTCAGCGTGTTGAGGAACTTGATCGCCGCGGACCGTGACAGCTTGATGTCCTCGGTCATGCTGGCGCTCGTGTCGAACAGCAGCCCGACGTGCATCTCGGGACCGTTCTCGATGTCGGTGCCGCGCGCGAAGTACTTCAGCGTCTGCTTCTGGCCGTCCTCGAGGATCTCGAAGTCCTCGGCGTTCAGGTCGCTGAGGTACTCACCCTTCCTGTCGACCACGGTGACGCCGAAGGAGGCCAGGTCGATGCCGGTGCGGAACGTCGGCGTCTGGGCGGTCAGCGACGCCACGCCCACCCCGATGGTTGCCGTCAAAAGGAAGACGAGAGCGCGCATTCGCATTCGGCCCCTCAGATCCTACACCTGTCAGAAACCCCTGTACACCGTGATTCGAGCGGTCTGCGTCCCGCGTCCGCCATCCGTCCGCGGCGCGCGGAATCCATAGGCCCACTCGACCGACAGAAGCGTTCGAAACGGCCCGCCCGATTCGACGCCCGCGCCCACCCCTGGATAGGCGCGCGTCGGCGAAGCCCAGCCAGGGTCGTGCACGAGCGCCGCGTCGCCAAACGCATCGACGCGCACCCCGCGCCAGGTCCACGCGGTGGCCGTGCGTGCCACCGCACCGCGGTCGTAGCGGACCGACGCGGTCGGGTATCCGTGCAGCGGGTTCTCGAACGCGTCGAAGCCGTACCGGCTGAAGCGATCGAGGTCGCGGCCACCCATCCACGCCAGCTCCAGCCGCGAGCTGACCGACGATCGCAACGCGAGCGTCCGCCTGACGCGCGCGCCGTACCGCTGGTAGTCGCGCGTCCCCGCATCGAATTCGCCTGGCAATCCCCAGCGTTGCCACCGGTAGCGCACCACGGGATTCCACCAGCCGCCCACGCTCCATGGCCCGCGGTCGGCCTCGACTGCAAGCACCGCACCATGGTTAACGACCGGCCGTGGCACGTCAAACAGCGCGTGCGTGCTGACGGTCCTCTCGAGGGCCGTGACGTCCAGCGTGTAGTCCACCGTGGCACGAACGCGCGGCGTCAGCGGCCGAAGCAGCCCGGCTGACACGTGTCCCGGCCGCTGCATCAGGTTCTCCGCGTACTGCTCGCGGCCGTTCCGGAAGACGCGGTCGGTGTACTGCGCCGCGATGCCGAACGCGCTGCCGTGCGCCTGCCACCGCGTCCCGGCAACGGACGGCACGCTCCACGACAGCTGACCGAAGACGCCGCCGAAGAACGCGTTCACCTGCGCGCCGCGGCCGAACAGGTCGAGGTTGACGTAGCTGAGACCCGCGAAGGCGAGCGGCCGCGAGATGTTCGGATCGACGAGCACGCCGCCGACGATGCTGCGGATGCTGTGGCCGCCGCGGGCGATCACGCCGCGGGCGCCGCTGCTGCCCCGCCGCACCAGGTAGCGCAGTCCCTCCGGCGTCTCGCGCAACATCACGTTGTCCGATGCCAGCGCCGCCGCAAGCTGCATGTCGAACCGGTCGCTGTTCACGTCGTACCGGCGCACGTCGACGGTGCGATGGATGGGTGTGTGGAACCCGGCCCCTTCGTAGGTCTGGAAGATGCGTGTCTCCGTCGGCAGCCAGACCGCGGCGCCTGCCACGTTGACGCGGCCGAACTCGTCGACCTGCTCGGACGAGACGATCGCGCCGCGAAGGTCGCGCTGGATGGTTTCGAGGCGGCGCAGCGTGAAGTCGCGGACATCGATCCAGGCGCGGCCGCGCGCCAGCCCGCGAGCCTCGCCGCGCGGCTCGAAGCCGACGACATAGCACCGGCTGTCGCCGACCGTGTCCTCCCCGTGGAGCGCGTAGCGATACGCTTCGTCGAGCGCGATCGCGAGCGGCGGCGTGCTGATGCGCTCGGCTTCGATCAGCGGCAGTTCCGGCGGCGACTGCGCGCCGCCGCCGGCGATGGCGGCGCCGTTGACGCGAATAGCGCGCTCCTCGATGTTGATCCCGTCCGGACCGCGGAAGATGGTCGTCTCGGCGGTGATCGTGATCGGCGCCGACAAGTCCGGCACCTCGAACAGCAGCGTCGTCGTTCCCGTCGCGATCGTGGTTCGCACGATCGCATCCTGCCGCCGCTGCTGGGCCTGGTGGCGCGCGAGGATCTCGCCGGCCGACAGCCGGCGAGATCCGGTGACGTCGACCTGGGTGGGACGTCGCGCGGCAAACTCCTGCACGACGCGCCAATCGATGTGCGCGACTGGAAGGAGTACACGTTCGGCGCCCGGCGTCAGCGACGCCGCAACGAGATCGTCAACGGTTGGATTCGATACCGCCGGCAAGCGAGTCCAGGTTGCACTCAGCCCGCGCGGCGCGGACCCTTCGGGTCCGCGCACGATCGCATCCACATAGGGCAGCAACTCGTCGAGCGGCACGCCGCGGGCGGCGAACGCGTCCCCGTCGATCGCGATCTGCACGTCCGGCCGATCTGCGCGAAGGGCTGTCATCGTGGTCCGGGCGTCGAACACGATTTGCAGGACCGTCCCGGCGGCGGATGGCGTCATCAGCACGCCTACTGAGGCGCCGCCGGCCGGCAGGATCTCCCCTTGCGGCACCGCCATAAGCATCAGCTGCACGCCGTCGAGCGACCCGGGGGCCACAGCCGGCGGCGAGGCCAAATCTGCCGGGTCCACGCCGATAACGAGGCAGGAAACACATGGTGCGCCCTGGTCGCCAGCGAGGCGCTGCGCCGCGGCAATGGCCGGTACCAAGGTCGCCGCGGCCAGCGCAACCGCTGCAAGCTGGCGTATAATTTGGGGTTGGCGCCTGTGTCCAGGGTTCATCAGATCGAATGAGGTGTCTCGCCGTCTGCCAGACCGAACTGGTGATCAGGATGCTCGACGAAGCCCTGGCGCCCAGCTTCGAGGTCGAATTCCTGGTCGAAAGCAAGCCGGTCGCCCGACGGCTTCATGACGCCAAGCTCAACGTCTTCTCCGGCGATCCGCGCCGCACCGATACCTATCTCAAGGCCGACATCACCCCCGCGACCTGCGTCATCGTCGAAGACAGCGGCAAGCGGAGCCTGCGCAAGATACTCGAAGCCATCCGCGACGCCGGCGCGACGCTCGTCTACGTGATTGGCGTCGGCTGCGGCGACGCGCACAAGTACGAGGAGGCGCTCCGCTCGATCTTCCCGGAGGTGAATTTCCTCCCGATTGCGGAGTTGTTCGGCCAGCCGCTGCTGATCGAATTCAGCCGATCGCTGACGCGGCTCAAGGTGCAGCAGTATCAGCGGTTCTTCAGCGACGCCGACCGCGTGATGATCCTGCTTCACAACGACCCCGACCCCGATGCCATGGCGAGCGGCCTCGCGCTCCGCAACGTGCTGCGCCGGAACCGGCAGACCGCGGTGATCGCGGCGCTGCAGGGGGCGACGCGACCCGAAAACCTGCGGATGCAGAACCTGCTCGACATCCAGGTCGAAATCATCACGTCGGAACAGCTCGGCGGCTTCGATCGCATCGCGATGGTGGACGTCCAGCCGCATTACTTCGGCGAAGCCTTCCACCGCGTCGACCTGGTCATCGATCATCACCCCGAGCAGCCCGGCTACAGCGCGGTGTTCAAGGATATCCGGGCCAATTACGGCTCGACGTCGACGATCCTGACCGAGCACCTGCGGGCCGTCGACGAGCACATCTCCGAGCGCACCGCGACGGCGATGCTCTACGCGATCAAGTCGGACACGCTCTTCTTCAACCGGCAGGCGAACCGCGTCGACCTCGAGGCCTTCTCCTATCTCTATCCGCTCGCCGACGCGGCGATGATCCGGAAGATGGAAGGCGCGGAAATCACCATGGAGCGCCTCGAGTACGTCCTCAAGGCGAAGCAGAACGGCCAGATGGTCGAGCAGGTGTTCTGCTCGTTCATCGGGGCCTCGCCGCGCGAGGATTTCATCCCGTACGTCGCCGACTTCTACCTGCAGCTCGAAGACGTCAAGTGGACGATCGTCGTCGGCATCGTCAACGACTCGCTGGTGATGTCGGTCCGCAACCTCGGCTACTCGCGCAACGCGGGCGAATTCGTGCGGAAGTACTTCGCGGACATCGGCAGCGCCGGCGGCCATCGCTCGATGGCGAAGGCCGTGGTGCCGCTGCGCGGGTTCCGTGACAAGTACGGCAACCTGCAGGCCGACGAGTTCACCGGCAAGGTCCTGGCGCTGGCGCTCGAGTTCCTGCACGAGCACCAGCCGGCGGAGAAGCGCCTCGTCGCGAAGGCCTAGGGGCCGACCTTAAGTCGCGAAAGCGTAGGGGCCGACCTTAAGGTCGGCCCCTACGAGCCCGCCGACTTGAAGAGCGCCAGGTCCACCGACTCCCCCATCGCTTTGTAGCCTGCGTCGTTGGGATGCAGGTGATCGCCTGAATCGAACTCCGGCCGCATCTTCGCCGGCGCCGCCGGATCGCGGATGACCGCTTCGAAATCGATCACCGCGTCGTACATGCCGCTCGTGCGGATCCACTGGTTCAATGCCTTGCGCTTTGCCTCCCCTTCCGGAGTGAAGTACGCCGCGCCTTCGTACGGCGTCAGCGTCGCGCCGTAAATCCGAAGCCCGCGCGCGTGGGCGCGCTCGACCAGCTGCCGATGGGCGGCGATGAGATCCTCGACGGCGGCCTGTGCGGCGCCGATGTCGTTGATCCCTTCCATCACCACGACGTGCGTGACGCCGGGCTGCGCGAGCACGTCGCGGTCGAAGCGCGCGAGGGCGTTGATGCCGGCGTTGCCGCCGAAGCCGCCCGGCGCGTTCCCCTCGGTCAGGACGCGGTTGCCCGCGATGGCGACGTTCATCACGGCGAACGTCGTGCCGAGCCGGCGCGCGAGGTGGTCCGGCCACCGGTTGTTGGTGTCGGGCGTCGACCTCGTGCCGTCGGTGATCGAATCGCCGAACGCGGCGACGGCGCCGGCACCGCGCGCGGCCGCCACCTCGACGCGCGACAGCAGGAACCACGAGCGCGTGATGGCGCCCCCGTCCATGACCGTCTCGCCCACATGATTGCCGGGCGGCGACGCGTAGCTGGTCTGATTGGCGCCGTTGTGGAAGGTGATGAGCGACGGACCGCCACCGAGGTCGTCGGGCACGAACACGTCGACGGCGAGGTCCGTGCGCGCGGGAACCTGCAGGTCGACGGCGTCGGTCAGCACCGTGGCGCCCGCCGGGATGCGAAACGCCGGGCTGCCGTTCACCGTCAGCTTGCGCACCGACGCGGGAACGATCGCGGCGTCCCGGTCGCGCACCGCGATCGACGCGCCGCCGATGTTCATCGCCGAGGTGCCGAAGGTGTTCGCGAACACCACGCGTGCGCGCGCGCCGGCGATCGACGTGTGGACGATCTGGCGCAGCGTCTGGTTGTTCGGGGTAATCGGCGGCGGGGGCGGTGCCGGCGCGTTTGGCGCGGGAGGCACCGCCGTGGCGGCCGCGGGAGGCAGCACCGCCGGACGTGCCACGACGGCGGTCGTCCACGTGGCGACCCAATGGTCGGCGGATCTGGCCTGCCCGAACGGCGTCGCCGTGACGAACGCGACGAGTGCGGCCGTGGCCAGGGCTCTTCGCATGACCTGCATGATGCCTCCTCGTTCGGCGGGTCTAAAAAGACCCGCCCTACATCCGGATCCCCTACCGAATCCCATCTCTCGCTTACCTATGACCGGTACACGTCCGTGCTCAGATAGCGCAAACCAGAATCGACAACGATCGTGACGACGGTAGAGCCGGGGCCGAGGCGCTCGGCCACCCGGAGCGCGGCGACGACGTTCGCGCCAGTCGATGTTCCCGCGAAGATACCCTCCTCGCGGGCGAGCCGCCGCGCCATCCCCTTGGCCTCCTCCGTCGTCACCGTCTCGATGCGGTTGACCAGCTGCGGATTCCAGAGCGGCGGAATGAATCCGATGCCGATGCCTTCGATCTTGTGCGATCCGGTCGGACGGCCCGACAACACCGCCGACTCGGCGGGCTCGACAGCCGTCACTTCAATCTGCCGGTTGTGCGTCCACAATGCCTGCGTCACGCCGTGAATCGAGTGCGCGGTGGCGACTCCGTGGACGAATGCCTCGACGCCACCGTTCGTGTCGCTCCAGATTTCCTCGCCGAGCGAACTGTACCCGGTCATCGCATCACGATTGTTGAGCTGATCGCACCACCAGTGGCCGGGCCGGCGGCTGATCTCGCCGGCCGTCCGGATCATCTCCTTGATCAACGCCCTGCTGATTTGCCTGTGGTCGCTCTTCACATCCGTGACGCGCCCGCCGAATGCCTGCATCGTGGCGCGCTTTTCATCGCTGAAGGCGTCGGAGAAGACGAACTCCGCCTGATGCCCCGTGGCCGCACAAACCAGTGCGAGCGACACGCCGGTCGTTCCCGCTGTGTATTCGACGACGGTGCCACCGGGCGGGAGGCGGCCATCGGCTTCGGCGGCCTCGACCACCGCTTTCGCCATCCGGTCCTTCATCGATCCCGTCGGATTTGCCGATTCCAGCTTCGCGAGAATCCGCGCCGATCCGGCCGGCACGACACGGCGCAGCTCGACGATCGGCGTGCGGCCGATGGCGTCGAGCACACCGCGGGACACGCGGACCTCAGCGTGCATGGTCGAGTGCCTGCGTCACGTCAGCCAGGATATCCTGCGTCGCTTCGCATCCCACACTGAAACGGATGAAGCCGTCGCTGATCGCGTCGCCGCCCCACCGCGCGCGGCGCTCCGCCATCGAGTGCACGCCGCCGAAGCTCGTGGCCTCGCGCACGATCGACAGGGCGCGCAGGAACGTCTCGGCCCGGGCACGCGTTCCGACGTCGAAGCTGACGATCGTCCCGAACGCGCGCATCTGCCGGCGGGCGACGTCGTGACCCGGATGCGACGGCAGCCCGGGATAGAGCACGGCGGAAAGGTCGGATCGCCGCGAGAGGCATTCGGCCAGGCGCATCGCGGACTCGCACTGCCTCGCGACGCGCAGCGGGAGCGTCGGCAGCGACCGGTGCGCGAGCCAGACTTCCATCGGGCCCGGGATGGCGCCGTGCTGCGTCCGCCACGTGCGCAGCGCGGCCAGCTTCTCCGGGTCGCGCGTCGCGACGTGACCGAGGATGAGATCGCTGTGGCCGGTGATCGCCTTTGCGTCGGACGCGACCACGAAATCCGCGCCGAGCTGCAGCGGCTGCTGCAGGTACGGTGTCGCCGTCGTGTTGTCCACGGCTACGGTCACACCACGCGCGCGTGCCGCCTCGACCATCGCCGCGATGTCGCAGACATCCAGTTGGGGATTGGTCGGTGTCTCCACCCAGACCAGCTTCGCTCCGTCGAGCGCGGCCGCCTGCGCGTTGCCGCGCGTCGGCACGAGCCTCACCTCGATGCCGAGCTGCTCGAACCAGCCGGCCGCAAGCCGCCGAATCGTGTAGTAGCAGTCCGCGGCGAGCACGACGGCGTCGCGCGGGCGAAGCGTGATGCCGAGGACGGCGTCCACCGCGGCCATCCCCGACGCGAACGCGACGGCTTCGCCCTCCTCGAGAATCCGCAGCGCGTCTTCCCACGCCGTCCACGTGGGATTGTGAAAGCGGCCGTAGGTCAGCTCGTTGTCCGACGGCTCACCCGGCGACGTGTAGGTGGACGAAAACTGCGGCCCCTGGAGAAACGGCCCCGCGTCGGTCCGCTTGCGGAAGCCGGCATGAACGATCTGCGTGTCGCGATCCATCTCGCGCATCATACGGCCGTCCGGGTTGCCACGACGCGGAACGAGCCAATCAGGCCGCGGGCGAACGCCTCGAGCGACTGCGCTGCCTAGCGGGGCGCCGCGCCGCTCACACCGGCGATCTGCTCGCCGCTGGCGCCGACGACCGGCTCGATGAACTGGTGGTAGGCGTCCTCGTACGCCCGCTCCATCAGCTCCAGCGTCGTGTGATGCCGGTCCGAGGCTTCGTCGTACGCGCCGCCGAAATCGAACGGGCCGACCGGATTGTGTGACGGCGCAATCACGTAGCACGAATCGAACCGCAGCAGGGCGTGATCCATCGCATCGCGCAGCGCGGCGGCTTCCGCGGCGGCGACGAACTCGCCGAGGCGGCTCCGCACGTCCAGCCGCGGCACGCGCAGCTGGTGAGGCGCCGGCGACAGCGGCACGGCGGTGGCGACGATCAGCTGTGACACGCCGGCCCGCGCGAGCTCTTCGAAGAGCCGGCTGACCGAGCCGGGACGCTCGCACATGCGGTGCGATTCGCCGCGCCAGTAGCCGTCGGGCGCGAACGTGACCGTGCGCGGCTCGCACACGACCGGCGGTGTCAGCGCCGCGCTCATCACGTCGAGGGCGTGGTCGCGGCCGAGGCCCGCGAGGTCGAGCGCCTCCGCGCGCCGTTCCCGGCCGGGCCGCGGCGCGATGAACTCGCGACGATACGGCTCGCGCAGCAGCGCCGCCACGACCTCGCCGCGTGCGTCGAGATCGGTGGCCACGATCATCAGCTCGCGAAACCCGGGCTGCCCGATGTTGTCCGCCAGGACCTCCGCATAGCGGCGGCCGGCCTCGCGCGGCGGGCGCAGGTCACGCGCGGCGCCGCGAATCAGCTGCCAGACCGCGTCGGAGAAGGCGTCGATGGCAGGATTGGGGTCGAACGGCGCGCCGGCCACGCTCCACCAGGCGCTGCCAAAGACGCGACGGGCGCCAGGCCGCCAACGCGCGCGAACGAGCGTGACCGCAATCGCCAGGGCCGGCAGCGCAACGGCCACCGCGACGCTCGTCCAGGCTGTCGATGACGCGCCGGTACCCGCCAGGACGACGAGCGAAATCCCGAGCACCGCCACGATCGCGAGCACACACCAGCCAACGACGCGCATCGGCGGCGTCCATGCGTAAAACCGACCTGATTTCGCGGATCTCCAGATGCCGCCGGCGTCCCACAGCCGCGAGCCGCCGTCGATCGCGGCGAGCACCGCCCCGGCCGCGCCGGCGCCCTGTCCGGCGACGACGTCTAACTTGACCCCCGCCTCCTGCAGCGCGCGCAGCACGCCGGCGTGATACGCGCCGTGCGCGCCCGTGCCGCAAAGCACGACGGCGGTGCGGCGCGAAGGAGAGTACTGCACTAGTCCGCGTCGTGAATCGTGATGAGCTTGACCAGCTCGAAGTTCCTGGTGCCGACGGGCGTGACGACCTTGACGTCGTCGCCCTCCTCCTTGTTGAGGATCGCGCGTCCGATCGGCGACGCGGTGGAGATCATCCCCTTCTCCGCGTCGGCGTCCTCCGGCATGACGAGCTGGTAGATGATCACCGCGCCCTCCTTGTCGCGAAGGTGGACCGTCGAGCCGAAGGCGGCCTTGTCGTGCGGGATGCGTTCGAGGTTCATCAGCTGAATCTCGCCGACACGCTTCTTCAGCATCGAGATGCGCGAATCGACGATGCCCTGCCGTTCCTTCGCGGCCTTGTACTCCGCGTTTTCGCGAAGGTCTCCATGC
>DASQAX010000315.1:0-7320 GCA_035635535.1 Vicinamibacterales bacterium
GCTGCGCGACGTCCACGAGCTGCTGATGGATACGGGCCTCGGCGCCAAGGCCTACGCCATCATCGAGCAGGGGAAGATCGGCATGATTCTCAGCTCGCGGCCGACCGATCGCCGCCAGCTGATCGAGGAAGCGGCGGGCATTACCAAGTACAAGTCGCGCCGCCGCGCCGCGGAGTTGAAGCTCGAGGCCGCGCAGCAGAACCTCACGCGCGTGGACGACATCGTGTTCGAGGTGGAGAAGCAGCGCGGAACGCTGAAGCGCCAGGCGGCGAAGGCGCGGCGCTACAAGCGGCTGCGCGACGAGCTGCGCCGGTGGGAGAAGGTGCTGTTCGCGCGGCGCTATCGCGAGCTCGCGCGCGGCATCGAGACGGCGCGTGCGAGCCTCGCCGCGGCGCGCGAGCGCGAAACCGCCGCGGCCGCGCGGGTCGCGGAGGTCGAGGCGCACCTGGCGCGGCTCCGCATCGAGCAGGCGGAGGCGGACCGTCGCGCGGCGTCGGTTCGCGAGCGCGCGCATGCGGCGGAGCTCGACATCAACCGCCGGCAGCAGCAGCTGGAGTTCGACCGTCGCCAGGCGGCGTCGCTCGGGACGCGCACCACGGAGATCGCCGACGAGATCCGGGACCTCGAGGCACGCCGCGAGCCGGCGCGCCTGGCGATCGAGGCCCGCGAACAGGCCCGCGCCGAAGCGGAACGCGCGCGCGACGAGGCGGCCGCGGTGCTCGCGGATGCGAGCGAATCGCTGGCGCGCGCGCAGCAGCGGATCGACGCGTCCGAAGCAGCCGTCGATGCCGCGCGGACGCAGGTCTACGCCATCCTGAATTCGCTCACGACGCTGCGGCACGCGATGGATCACGCCGCGGCGCAGCGGGGCCGCGTCGGCGAGACGCTCGCCAAGCTCGACGTCGAGGAAGCCGACGTGTTCGTCGAGGTCCAGAAAGTCGAGGCGGACCGCATCGCCGCGAGCGACGCGCTGAGCCGCGCGCACGAGGCGCTCGACGCGGTCAGGGTGCGGCAGGCCGGGCAGGAGAGCGCGCTCGCCGCGGCTCGCGGCGAACACGAAGCCGGCACGCGGCGGGTGCGTTCGGGAGAGCAGGACCTGGCCGGAGTCGAGGCCCGGCTCGCCTCGCTCGAAGAGCTGGTCTCGACGCGCGGCGAGTTCGGCGATGCGGCGCGCATGGTGCTCGTGCAGGCCAACGGCCATGTCGGCCAGCAGGGCGCCGTGGCCGACTACCTCGAGGTCGACAGGCGCTACGAGCGCGCGGTGGAGGCGTGTCTCGGCGAGCTGCTCCAGCACGTCATCGTCGAGCGCCACGACCAGGCCGCCGCCGGCCTGGCGCTGGTGCGCGAGCACGACGCGGGGCGGTGCGGATTCGTCGTCATCGATCGGGGGTCGAACGGCCACCACGCGCGCGAGGCGCTGCGCATGCCGGGCGTCGTCCCCGTCAGCGACGTCCTTCGCATTGCCGGCCCGCACGCCGCCACCATTCAGCACGTGATTCCGGAAGCGTACGTCGCCGAGACGTTCGAGCAGGCCGTGGCGGTGTCGCGCGAAACGACGGCGCCGGTGGCGACCATCGGCGGCGACGTCTTCCGCGGCCCCCATCTCGTCTCGGGCGGGGCCAGGGCGGAATCGCGCGGCATCCTCGCGACCAAGCGCGAAATCAAGGAGCTTCGCGAGCGGATCGCGGCCGACCGCGCCGCGCTGACGACGCTGACGGAGCGGGTGTCGGCCCTCGAGGTCGCGATGGCGGAAGCGGCGAGCGCCATCGCGGCGCTCAGCGCGGAGCAGCACCGGCAGGAGAAAGTCATCGTCGGCCACGACGGGCAGCTCGCCAGGGTCGCGGAGGACACGGTGCGGCTGGCGCGCAAGGCGGAAGTCATCGGCCTCGAACGGCGCCAGGCGGAGGAGGAGCGGGTCGCGCTCGACGCGCGGACGGCCGAGGGCCAGCAGGCGATCGCGCGGCTCGAGGAGGAGCAGCGCGCGGCTGACGAAGGTCTCTCGGAGGCGCACCGCGGCCTGGTTGCCGCGAAGGAAGCGGCCGTCGAGCTGAACGACGAGGCCGGGGCGGCGCGCGCCGCGCACGCGGGGCTGCTCGAGCGCGCCGCGGCGCTGGCCGGCGAGACCGCACGCCTGCGCGAAGCCGCGCGCGAGCTCGAGGAGCGGATCGCGGCGCGGTCGGTCGAGCGCGCGCAGATGCAGGGGCGCCGCGAGGAGCTGCTGCAGTCGATCGGCATCGGCGAGCGGGCGCTCGACGACGAGATCCACGCGCTCGAGGCGATGCGCGACGAGCTGCGCCTCGCGGACGAGGCCGCGGGCGGCCTCCGCGCGGCCGTGGACGCGCAGGATGCGACCATCCGGGAAGCCCGCCAGCTGCTCGAGGGGATTCGCGCCGAGGTCGGCAGCCTCGACATCGCGCGCGCGACCGCGGAATCCGACCTCGCTCACCTCGCGCAGTCGTGCGCCGACACCGTGCAGATGCCGGTCGACGCGGTCCTCGCCGACGTCGAGGAGATGGAGCGGGCGGGTGAGACGACGCCGGACGCCGCGGCAATCCGGGCCGAAGAACCGGATGCCGACAGCGACGAACCAGCGAACCTCGAACCAGCGAACCTCGAACCCACGAACCGCGAGCCTTCGAACCTCGAACCCGCGAACCCCGAACCACCGGCGTCCATGAGCGCCGAGGAAGCGATCGCTGCGCTCAAGGCCAAGATCGATCGTCTCGGCCCCGTCAACATGATGGCCATCGAGCAGTTCGACGAGCTCGAGACGCGGTACGCGTTCCTGACCACGCAGCGCCGGGATCTCGTCGAGTCCATCGCGCAGACGATCGAAGCCATCAAGCGGATCGACGAGACGAGCCAGGCGCGCTTCGCGGAAGCGTTCGCCGCCATCCAGGAGAACTTCCAGTCCACCTTCAGCACGCTCTTCGGCGGCGGACACGCGGGACTGACGCTCCTCGACGAGAACGATCCGCTCGAAAGCGGCATCGACATCGTCGCATCGCCTCCGGGCAAGCGGCTGCAGAGCGTGCAGCTGCTCTCGGGCGGCGAGAAGGCGCTCACCGCCATCGCGCTGATGTTCGCGATCTTCAAGTACAAGCCGAGCCCGTTCTGCCTGCTGGACGAAATCGACGCCCCGCTGGACGATGCGAACGTCGGACGGTTCGTCGAGATGCTGCGCGGCATGCTCGACCGCACGCAGTTCATCCTCATCACGCACAACCGGCGGACGATGGAAATCGCCAACCGGCTGTACGGCGTCACGATGGAAGAGCCCGGAGTGTCAAAGCTCATTTCGGTCCAACTCAATTAGCCTTCGTGGGGCGCCCCTTGACGGGGCGCCAAACCGGATAATCTGGCCGTGGAGGCGGACCTTCAGGTCCGCCTGAACCCGTGAACGAAGACAAATCCGCCCGCTATCACCGTCTGCGCCGCCGCGCATCGATCGCGAGCACGGTCCTCGGCATCGGTCTCCTCGTCGCGCTCGTCCTCAGCGGCGCCTCCGCCGCGCTCCGCACGTACGCCGCGTCGCTCACCGGCTCGTCGTTCGTGATGACGCTCGCGCTCTACGTCGTCCTGCTCGCGCTCATCAACGAAGCCATCAGCCTCCCGTTCGCGTTCTACGAGGGCGTGACGCTCGAGCGGCGGTACGGGCTATCCACGCAGACCACGGCGCGCTGGTGGTTCGATCACGTCAAGGCAGGACTCGTGGCGCTGGTGTTCGGGCTGATCGCGGCGCTGATCGTCTGCTCGCTGATCCGGTGGGATCCCGATCGCTGGTGGATCCTGGCGGCGGCCGTCTTTACGATCATCATGGTCGGCCTCGTGCAGCTGGCGCCGGTGCTGCTGCTGCCGCTCTTCTACGAGTTCAAGCCGCTCGATCGCGAGGCGCTCGTTGCGCGGCTCGTCGCGCTCGCGGATCGAGCGGGCGCGCGCGTGATGGGCGTGTTCGAATGGCGGCTCAGCGACAAGACGAAGAAGGCCAACGCCGCGCTCGCCGGCATCGGGCGGACGCGGCGCATCATCATCTCGGACACGCTGCTGGCGGAGCACTCGGACGATGAGATCGAGGTGATCCTCGCGCACGAGCTCGCGCACCACGTGCACCGCGACATCTGGAAGGGCATCGCGCTCGAGGCGGTGTTAATCGCGCTCGGCTTCTACCTGGCGGACCTCGCGCTGACGCGGTTTGCCGGCTCGTTCGGGCTGGCAGGGAAGGGCGACGTCGCGGCGCTGCCGCTGCTGCTGCTCGCCGCGGGCGCGGTGTCACTGGCCCTGATGCCGCTCGCCAACGCGGTGTCGCGCGCCCACGAGCGCCGCGCCGACCGCTACGCGCTCGACATGACGAAGAACATGCCGGCCTTCGTCAGCGCGATGAAGCGGCTCGGTACGCAGAATCTCGCCGAGGAACACCCATCCCGCCTCGTGCAGATCCTCTTCTACACGCACCCGCCGATCAGCGCCCGCATCGACGCGGCCCACGCGTGGGCCACGAAGGGCAGTGGCCACTGAAAGCTGCTTCGACGTAGCATAGGCCACGATTTGAGGAGGTGGACGTGAAGAAACTCACTCGTCGCGAAGCGATGCAAACCGGCGCGGGCGCCGTCGTTGGAGCCGCCGCGGCAATTGCGGGACGCGCGCAACTATCCGCGCAGGGCGGCGCGGTCAACCCGACGCCTCCGCCGGCGAGAGATTCGCGCTACCCGCTGCCGCCGGCCTGGCCGCGCGAGCTGCGCCAGCTCGCCCCGAACGTCTACGCCTACACGCAGGGCGGCGGTCCCGACATGAGCGGCCCCGGCGTCTCCAACGCCGGATTGATCGTCGGCCCCGACTACATGCTCGCCATCGACGCGCTGCAGGGACCGATCCCGGCAAAGGATTTCATCACGCGCGCCCGGCAGGCTGGCGGGGGCAAGCCGATTGGACGCCTGATGAACACCCACCATCATGGCGATCACGTCGCGGGCAACCAGTTCTTCACGGGCGCCGAGATCAGCAGCCATCCGTACTGCCGCAACGAGGTGCTGAAGGCGGTCGCCAGCACGCCGAAGACGTGGAACGCGACGCCGAACCTCGCCGACGGCGGCGAGCCGCGCGTGCTCGTGCCTCCCACCGTCACGTTCGTGGACGACGTGACGTATTTCCTCGGCAACACCGAGGTGCAGTACCGCTTCGCGGGGCCGGCGCACACGTGGGGCGACGTGATGGCGTACCTGCCGCAGCACAAGATCCTGTTTGCCGGCGACGTCGCGTTCTTCTGGGTGGCGCCGTACGCGAACAACAGCTACATCACGAAATGGATCGAGACGTGCGACAAGATCGCGGGGTGGGACGTGGACGTGATCGTCCCGGGCCACGGGCCGATCGCGGGCAAGAAGGAGCTCGCCGAGATGGCGAACTACTTCCGCGTGCTCGGCGTCGAGGCGCGCAAGCGCTACGACGCGAAGATGACCGCCGGCGCCGCCGCGGCGGAGATCCGTCTCGGCCGGTTCGACAACTGGGTCGGCCCCGAGCGTCTCATCATGGACACGGTCCGGTGGTACCAGGAGTGGGAGGGGACGCTGACGCCCGACTACGACGGCAACCGCGTCCGCCTGGCCACACTCGAGTACAACGCGATCAAGGCGGGCGCGAAGAAGACCGGCGAGATCATCCCGCTCGAGCGGATGGACTCGCTGGTGGAGGTGTAGAGACGCCGGCGTCGATCCACCGATCGATCTCCCGCCAGACGTCGGGCCGAAGCGACGAGTTGTGCGTGCCGCCCGGCACGAGGATCAGCCGCTTCGGCCCTGCCAGCGCCGCGTAGATACGCCGCGAGTGATCAGGCGGCGTATCGACGTCCGCGTCTCCATGAATCAGGAGCACCGGAACGTGGATGCCTGCGGCCGCCCGCGCGGGGCTCACCGCGTCGATGTCGAAATGTCCGTCGCGTGCCGCGCGCTCGAACGCGCGCCGCAGCGTGCCGGCCGTGAAGAGTCGCGGCGCACGTTCGGTCGCGACCGTCCGCAGGTCCGAAAACGTTTCCGCGGCGACCACTACCGTGATGCGCGGGTCGTCCGCGGCCTCCTGCAGTGCGACCGCGCCGCCAAGTGAATCGCCGATCAGCACGATGGGGCCGCTACTGCGCGTGTCGATGACGCGCGCCAGGTCCTGTTTTTCGTAGAACCCGTACGTACACGCCTCGCCGCCCGACTCGCCGTGCGCCCGGCTGTCGTAGGCGACGAGGTCGAATCCGCGGGGCAGGAATCGATCGACGAGACCGGCGGCGCTTCCATGGTTGTCAGCAACGCCATGAAGCCAGACGATGGTCCCGCGCCGCCTCACACTGGTCGCGCAACGCCATCCCTTCAGCGACACGCCGGCGCCCGCGAATGTCTCGTCGCGGCACACCGCCGGCGCGGCGATACGCGCACGGGTTTTCGCCGGGTGCAGCAGCGCGCCCGCACCGATGCCGGGCAGCGTCGCGTACGTCCCGATGAAGAGAACGACGGCAACGGAAGCCGATATGAGCAGAACGCGCAACCCCACCTCCTGAGCGGTTAGACACCGCCCGTTTCCCTCCGCCCACGCCGCGATCTACGATACGCGCCATGATGAATACGTTGTTCCGGCACGCCGCGGTTTCAGTGCTTGTCGTGTGCGGAATCGCTACAGTGGCAGCCGCCCAATCCGCTCCCGTCAGGTCCGACCAGGACATCCTGATTCAGCTCGAGCGCGACTGGGACGCCGCCTTCCATCGCCACGATGCCGCATTCATCGACCGCGTCCTCGCCGACGAGTTCGTCGTCACCTACGACAACGGCGTGCGGGCGGATCGCAAGCTGGAACTGGAACTGGCCACGTCGGCCAACGAGAACATCGAGTCGTCCGAGATGGACGAGTTCATCGTCAAGGAGTTCGGCAACACGGCGGTCGTCTGGTTCACGCTGCACCTGATCGGACCCGTCAACGGCCAGCGCGTGCAGAACGACTATCGGTTCACGGACGTCTTCGTGCTGCGCGACGGCCGCTGGCAGTGCGTGTCGAGCCAGAGCACCAAGGTCGGCAGGCCTTAGCCGGCTTCAATCACGCCAGGGGAGATCGACGCTGCCACAATCGGGCGGCGCCACCGCGTGCGCCCTGCTGGTCAGCGAGTTGACCGCTTCGTCCTGGTGCTCCTGCAACGCGAAACACATCAGCCGCGGGAGGTTGGTGCGGTCCACGCGGGCGCCATGGCCGATGAGGAATTCCACCGTTTCCGGGTGGTGCTCGCCGATGGCGGCCTCGAGCGGGGTGAGGCGCGGCACATCGCGCCGCATCAGGCCGGGACGCACGCGT
>DASQAX010000316.1:0-5876 GCA_035635535.1 Vicinamibacterales bacterium
ATGTTCGCCTGGATCAATCCCACGCGAATCGGCGTGCCGGCTCGCATGAGCGCGCCGTCGGCGACGCGCATGGCGCCCCACGCGCCGGTCGCGACGAGCACGGCCGCGGCGGCCGCCAGCACCGCGACGCGGGCGCGCCCCGTGGCGAGCACCGCATAGGCGATCGACGCGTTGATGAACGCCACGAGCGCAGTGACGCCGTACACGCCGAGCACGCTCGCCAGCTGCGCGACGGGAAGAACGGTCACCTGGCTGTCACCGAGCAGCACCCACGGAAATCCGCCGAACACGACGCCGCGAAAAAACTCGGTGGCCACCCAGGCCGCCGCTGACAGGAGGATCGCGCCGAGCCCGCCGCGCGCGATCAAGCGGCTCGAGATCAGTGCGAACAGCGCAGGGAAGAATCCCTGGTAGAGCGCGAGCAGGCAGACGCCCAGCACTGCGGCGGGCAGAGGAATTCCGCCGAACGTACGAATGACCGTGCCGGTCCAGTAGAGCGTCCCCGCGAAGTAGACGAACCCCGTCGTGAGCCCAAGCAGGAACGCCCGGCGTGGCGGCTTGCCAGGCAGCCGTCCAGCGCGCCCCTCGACTACGCTCGGGGCAAGCCCCTGGAATCCCGTCAGCGCGACGAGCAGCGGAACGAGCGCGATCCACGCAAACGCCGGATGTCCGTAACGGGGAAAGCTCAGCGCGAGCAGCGCGCCCGACACGAGCGCAAGCGCGTAGTCGAGGCGGATGACCACCAGAAATCGAGATTATCAGATTGACGCGGAAGGGCGCGGGCCGGTCAGGCCTGGCGGGGCGTCGGGTCGGGCGAAACGGGCTTGGCCTCGCCGCGCGGCGTCTTGCCGTCGCCGTGCGTCGCGAACGACTTGCGGCAGCTGTCGCACGAGTAGCGAATGAGCCCGAGCAGCTGCAGGGTCAGTTGCGTGTCGGTGGAACCGCAGTGCGGGCACGCCGGCTTCTCGTGTGGCAGTTCCCAGTTAATCATGCGCGGTTACAGACACACGTATTTTCGGCCCGACGCCGCTAAGGCTACAGCCCTTGGCGGTTTACGACTTCTTTGATGTTTTCTGGCGCTTCCGGGCGGCGGCCGGGGTCCTGGACGCGGATGACGATTTTCGTCGCTTGGCCGGCTCCTTCACGACGAAATCGGCCAGATCCCACGTAAACGGTGGGGTCCGGCGGCGTTCGGCGTAGCGGCCGTCGCTTTTCTTCGCCGGGGGCGCTTCCCCGCGCGGGTCATTGAGACGCCGGTCCCACGTGACGACGACGGGCAGCTCCGCCGTTCGCGTCTTCAGCGCGTCGAAACGCCGCAACGACCCGCGGCGGACGACGATTTCGATGGCGTCGCTCTTCTTGCGAGACGCAGCGGGGCGGCGGGGAGCGGGTTTGGGTGGCATGCTTCGCGTATCGGCCTATTTCTCCCAATACTTTGATTTCATCACAAGCGGATCCTCGTCCGGCATCGGCTGCGCATGTTCGAGGACATGGGCGCATCGGCGGCACGGGCCACGGCCCTACATGTTCGTGACGCTGCAGCGCTGAGCCGCGACCCACGATAGGATCGCCGCTATGAAACGCAACCAGATCCTGGCCGCGGTCGCCGTGGCTGCGGCATCGGTGGTCCTCCTAGGCGCAACCGCCGCGCAGGTCCCGGCGCGCGGCACCCCGACGGCTGCGGCGGTCGACTGGACGGCGGCCAACGCCGAACTGCTGCGCCACTTCCAGGCGCTGGTTCGCATCGACACGCAGGACCCGCCGGGCAACGAGACGAAGGCGGTCGAGTACATCAAGAAGGTGCTCGACGCGGACGGGATCCCGGTCATCGTCGCGGCGAAGGACGCCGCGCGCGCCAACGCGATTGCGCGCCTCGCGGGGAACGGCTCGAAGCGTCCGGTCCTCATCATGGGTCACACCGACACCGTCAAGGTCGATCCCTCGAAATGGAAGTTCCCGCCGTTCAGCGCGACGCGGGACGGCGGATACGTGTACGGCCGCGGCGTGCTCGACAACAAGTGGCAGGTGGCCGCCAACATCGAGACGATGCTCCTGCTGAAGCGGCGCGCCGTTCCGCTCGACCGCGACGTCATCTTCGTCGCCGAGGCGGGCGAAGAGGCGGCAACCGGCCCGGGCATCGAATATCTCGTCAACGAACGGTGGAACGACATCGACGCGGAGTACTGCATCGCCGAAGCGGGCGAGGTCGTCCGGCGCGGCGGCCAGCTTCGCTACGCGATGACCGAGACCGCCGAGAAGCAGCCGCGGGGGGCGCGCCTCGTCGCGCGCGGACCCTCGGGCCACGGCTCGCGGCCGCTGCGCTCGAGCGCCGTCCTGCATCTCGCGCAGGCGATCGAGAAGGTGGCGCTCTGGGATCCGCCGATGCGGCTGAACGAGACGACCCGCACCTATTTCAGGATGCTCGCGGCGGCCGCCCCGCCGGCGGAGGCCGCGCGCTACACCGCCCTGCTCGACGCGGGGAAGGCGGCGGACGCGCGCGCCTACCTCGCCGAACACGAGCCGATGCACTACTCCATGCTGCACACGTCGATTTCGCCGGACATCATCTCCGGCGGCTTCCAGGTCAACGTGATCCCGTCGGAGGCCGAGGCGACGCTCGACATCCGCGCGCTGCCCGACGAGAACATGGACGCCTTCTACGATCAGCTGCGGCGCGTCATCGACGATCCGGCGGTCACGCTCGTTCCCAACACCGCCAATCAGCGCCCCGGCGCGGCGCCGTCGCGGATGGACACGGACATGTACCGGGCGATCGAGGCGGCGAACAAGAAGGTCTACAACGTCCCGACGCTTCCCTACATGCAGACGGGCGCGACCGACATGGCGTTCCTCCGCGCGAAGGGCATGCAGTGCTACGGCGTATCGCTGGCGACCGACGAGGAGGACACGCTGAAGGGATTCGCGGCGCACAGCGACCAGGAGCGGGTGCTCGAAGACTCGCTCTACAGGTATCTGCAGTTCCAGTGGGAGGTTCTCGGCAGCACCGCGTTCACCAGACGCTGAGGGGGGAGGCCCATGACGATGATGCCAACCCGGCGCCAATTCCTCGAGACGACGGCCGGCGCGTGTGCGGCGACCGCGTTTAGCCCCCGCCTCGCCGCAGCGGCGGTGGTTCCACGACCCGACGACCTGACGGCCCTCTCGTTGTCGGACGCAGGCGAGCTGCTGCGATCACGCAAGGTCTCCCCGATGGAGCTCACCAATGCCTGTCTTGCGCGCATTCAGCGGCTCAATCGCGTCCTGAACGCGTTCATAACGGTCACGGGCGAACAGGCACTCGCTGATGCTCGAGCAGCGGACGCCGAGATCACGCGCGGGAGATGGCGTGGACCGCTGCACGGCATCCCGATCGCGCTGAAGGATCTCTTCGACACCGCGGGTGTCCGCACGACGGCCGGCAGCGCGATCTTCGCGGATCGCGTGCCGCCCGAAGACGCGGAAGTCGTGCGCCGCCTCAAGGCGTCGGGCGCGGTCCTGCTCGGCAAGCTGAACATGCACGAGTTCGCGTACGGCGACACGTCGGCGCAGACCCACTTCGGGCCGGTGCGTAACCCGTGGGACCGCACCCGCATCCCCGGCGGCTCCTCGGGAGGGTCCGCCGCGGCCGTCGCGGCCCGCCTCTGCTTCGGGGCGCTTGGGTCCGACACCGGCGGTTCCATCCGCCAGCCTGCCGCCTACTGCGGCATCGTCGGCCTCAAGCCGACCTACGGCCTGGTCAGCACGCGCGGCGTCGTGCCGCTGTCGTGGTCCCTCGATCACGTCGGGCCGATGTGCCGCAGCGTCGCGGATGCCGCGATGCTGCTCCAGCCAATCGCGGGTTACGACGCGCTCGATGTCAACAGCATCAGCGCGGTCGTTCCCGACTATCGGAGCGCGCTGCGGCGGAAGGTCGCGGCGCTGCGGATCGGGATTCCGCGCGCCGTGTTCTACGACATGCTCGATCCCGACATCGAGCAGGCGGTGCGCCAGGCGCTGGAGGTGATCGCGCGGCTGACGGCCTCGACGCGCGACGTCGAGCTGCCTCCGTACAAGACGCTGCCGGTGGTTGGCGCGGAAGCGTGGGTCTTCCACGCGCCGTACTTCACGAAGACGCCGCAGCTGTATCAGTCCGGAACGAGGCAGCGGCTGGAGGGTGGCTCCATGGTCTCGGCCGCCGCGTACATCGAAGGCCGCCGCGAGCTGGAGCGGCTCCGGCGCGCGGTCGCGGCCGTGTTCTCGGATGTCGATCTGCTGGTGACGCCGACGACGCCGATCCTGCCGCAGACGGTGGACGAGGCGGTGAACAATCCGGCGCTTCCGCCTCCGGGCGGGGTCGCGCCATCGCTGCGCAACACGCAGCCGTTCGACATCTACGGCCTGCCGAGCATCTCGGTCCCGTGCGGCTTCAGCCGGAGCGGCCTGCCCATCGGCCTGGAGATCAGCGGGCCGCGCCTCGGCGAGACACAGGTCCTCGCGCTCGCGCAGGCGTACGAACAGGCGACCGACTGGCACCGGCGCACGCCACCGGTGTGATCGCCTCGCTTACGATGGCGGGGTCGTGTAGGTCGTGGACGTGTCGACCGTGAACTTGCGGTAGCCGGAGAAGTCCGCGATGCCACGAAGCCGCAGGCGTCTCAGCAGCAGCACGCGCGCGGACGCGGTCCACGTCACCTGCGCGGGCAGCCAGACCTCGTCGTTCACCTTGCGGCGCTGGTAGCTGGCCGTCGTCCCCTTGTGCACGCGGGCGAGCAGCCCCATCCCGAACGAGAGATCGTCGAGCGCTTCGATCTCGACGCGCACCAGCTCGTAGTCCGATTCGCTGATCCAGGCGCGTGCCTTGAAGTGCCGCATGATCTTCCCGTCGTCGGTCTGCGGCTGCACCCCGCGTTTCGGCATCAGCGTGGCGAGAATCGTCTCGTGCCCATCCACGAGCTCGCGCCGCACCATCTGGATGTCGTAGACGCGGAAGACGTCGTCGACCGCCGACTCGTACCGCCGGCGCTCCTTCTGGAGGTGCTGCGTTTCCTTCTGACGGCCGGTGGGCGCCGACATCCTGCGCGCGTACGCCTCGACTTCCTTCTGGCGATCGCGGTCCTTCTCCGCGAGCTTGACCGGCGGCACGGGCTTGCCGTCCTCTTCGATCAGCCTCCGGTAACGGTCTTCTCCCGGCAGTCCCGGATAGACCTCGAACACCTTGACCGACTCGCGGGTGGACCGGCCGGACCCGTCGAGGCGCTCCTCGGTCCGCCGCTCCACGAACATGTAGCCGCTCTGACGCTCCTCGTCGGTCGCGAGGTGTTTCTTCACCTGCGCCGCGAACGCGTCGTACTCCGGGAGCGGCCGCTCCTGGGCGGCAGGCGCGGCAAGGAAGGCGACGAGCAGGACGAGGGCACGCCCCATTCCCTCGATCTTCGCACAGGGAAGGAGCCGTGCCCGCGAGGCGGTTGCGCACCGCCTCGCGGGATTTCACATCAGAACGTCGTCCGGAAGCCGAGCTGCAGCATGCGCGGCTGGTAGGCGAGGTTGTCGTTGGACGAAGGCTTGCCGTAGTTCGCGTTGCTTTCGTTGATCGTGTACGCGCCGTAGTTCGCGTGGTTGAACAGGTTGAATACCTCGAGCAGCCCCTCGAACTGCCTGTGGCCGCCGAGCGGGAACCGCTTCTGCAGCCGCAGGTCCACGCGGTGAATCGGATCGCCGATTATGCCCGTGCGCGGGATGATCGAGCCATCCCGGCGAAGGCGCGCCGCGCCGATGATGCCCACGGTCCCGCCTTCGTCGCGGAGGTCGGAACCGAAGTTGGTCCTGCGGCGCTCGCCCGATCCGAAGAAGTAGATCCCGCTCAGCTGCACACCGTAGCCCATGTCCCAGATGCCGTT
>DASQAX010000317.1:0-1690 GCA_035635535.1 Vicinamibacterales bacterium
GTTGGTGAACGTCGTGGGCGCCACGTACATCGTGCCCGCCGTGACATCGAGCGTGCCGCTATTGGTGAACGTGTCGGCAGCGATGTAGAACTGCTGGCCGGACGTATTGGCGATGATCGTGCCGGCGTTGGTGATCGGCGAGCCGAAGTAGTGCGAGAGCGTGCCGTAGCCCTGCACCGTGACGCCCGCGTCGATGGTGAAGTTCTGCGCGCCGCCGCCGGCGCTGCCGTAGAGCGAGCCCCCGGCGAGATTCACCGTCGCGGATCCAGAGCTCGCCTTCAGGTGCGAATCGTTCGTGCTGAAATAGAGCGTGCTGTTGCCCAGGTCCAACGTCAGCCCGCTACCGATCGTCAGGTTGTTCCGAATGGTGCTCGAGCTGTTGGCTGCATAGGTAAGGCTGCTGCCAATCGTCACGCTATCGAGCACGCCGCCGTTCGACGTGAAAACACTTGCGCCGCTCACGGTCGCGTTCGCCACCGTGCCGGACGACGCCAGCGTGAGCGGCCCGCTGTAGCTCAGCGTGCCGCCCTTCAGATCCATGCTTCCTGCAATGGTCGACGAACCGACCGGATTCAGCGTCACGCCAAGTGGGCCGAGAAGGCTCGTGATGCTGGCGCCGGAATGCATATTGATGCTCCCGGCGGCGTTCAGTGTCAGCGCGCGCCCGAGGCTTCCGGTGGAGGCGATGGCGGCCGCCCCGCCGGTGTCGCTCGTGCCGTTGATGATGATGTCGCCGTTGCCACCGCTGCCCGCCGTGTTGGTCTGGATCGTGACGTTACCGGTGATGAGCGCCGCATTGATGTCGGCGTCGCCGATGTTGGACGAGATTGCCGGATCAAAGAGGCCACTAGTGATCAGACTGACATTGCCACTCACGACCGTAACGGACGTCGGGTCGATCAGCCACATGCCGGCGAGGCCGCGGGGCGCGGAGACGTCGGGCGCTCCGCTCTGGAGCAGCGAACCGTGGCTCGAGGTTTCGACGAAGCCGCCATCGCCGCCAAGCGGTCCGCCGCGCGCGGAGATCGCGCCGTAGCTGCGCGTCACTTCGTCCGACCAGACGATCACCCGGCCGCCGTCGCCGCGCGCGGTCGCATTCGCAGCGATGCTCGCAGTCGGAGCGACATAAGTCGCCGTCGCGTTCATCTCCGGTCCGCGGCCCTGGAAGTTGCCGCCGATCAGAACCTGGCCGCCGCCCGTGTCGCCCGACGCATCGATACGCGCGCCATCGAGCACGGCGACGTGATCGCCGAGGAGACGCACGACGCCGCCGACGTTTTGCACGCCACGCGCTTCGATGATGCCGGAATGATTGACTACCGAGCGCGCGAGGTTGTCGAGCGACTTCGCCGTCAGCGTGACCGCGCCGCCGTCGGCGCGCAGCAGGCCGCTGTTCGCCACCTCCGCCGCGACCGTGCCCTGGTCGACGCGGATCTGCACCAGGCCGTCAGCCATGAGGTCGAGCGTCGCCGCGTTCGCCGCGGTGAGAGCGATCGTTCCGGACTGCGCTTCGATCGTGCCTTCGTTGACAACGCGCGGACCGACCAGCACCACCGAGCGGCCCTTGATGCTGCCCTGGTTGACGACCGATGCGGCGCTGCCGGCATTGCGCAGCGAGTAGCGCCCCGCCATGAAGTCGTCCGCGGTCATGCTGAGGGTGGACGCGAGGAGGCCGCCGACGTCCACCTGC
>DASQAX010000318.1:0-12793 GCA_035635535.1 Vicinamibacterales bacterium
GAGCACGCGCGTCGCGGCGCTCGCCGCGGAGCGCATCAGCGGCTTCGTGCTGAAAGCGCGCTCACCGAGCTGCGGGCCAGCGGGCGTCCTCGTGCATCACGCCGATGGCGACCCCACGCCAACCGGCAGAGGGTTGTTTGCCGAGGCGCTCGCGCGCGCGATGCCGGGCCTTCCGACGATCGACGAGGAAGCGCTCGAGGATCCTGCCGAGCGCGATCGGTTCATGCGCGAGGTGCTGGCGTTCGCCCGCCTTCGCCGCTAGCGCGGCTTCCGACTTCGCGCCTAGCGCTTCGTCGGACGAGTCGGCGAGGCAGGCTGACAGCGCAGCGCCTCCGCGATCTCCGCCTCGGTCATCGCCTGGATGCGCGAGACGGCGTCCGCCGCGTCGAAACCGTCGGCGAGGATGTCGGGCCCGAGATCGCGAACGGCCGAGTCGCGTTCGAGATCGCGCGCGGTGGTCAGTTCGGCCACGGGGACGCTGAACGCCACCGCCTCGTACTCCGCCGTCCCGATGACGATGCGCATGTCGGCGCGCGGACGCTGCCAGCGTTCGCCGGGGCGGTAGATATGCCACGAGCCGTGCATCCGCATGTGCGTGCGCAGCACGAGATCGCCGGAGAACCAGATGAGGAGATGCTTGCCGCGCGCGTCCACGCGCTCGATCGTGCGGCCGGCCATCCGCAGGTCGTCGTTCGCGCGCGCCAGTTTCGAGAAGACGGAATCGAAGCGGGTGACCGTGCGGCCCGCGAGCGCCCGGTCGAGCGTGCGCGCCGCACGGAATATGGTGTCGCCTTCAGGCACTATTCGTCGACAGTATCCTCCCGGTCGACGTCGGACGCCGCGCTGTCGGGATCGAGGTCGCGCTCCTCGACGTCGCCGAGGTCCTCGCCCCGGACGGCTTCATCGTAGCCCTGGTTCCGCGTCGATTCGACGCCCTGGCGTTCCATCTGCTGATCCTGGTCGTTCGATGAACGCACCCGATCGTGTTCGATGTCGCTGTTCTCATTCGCCCGAGGGCGCGTGTTCTCGAGCGTCTCTTCGGATGAATTCCGCCGCTGCTGAGCCATGCGTTCACCTCCGGCATTCGCCGCCGCAATGCCGATGCCAGAAGGATCGACCGATCCATATCCTCGAGGTCGCAGCCGATCGGTGCGGGCTTGAATACCCATGGCCGTGGCGGCGAAGCCTTCCTCGATGAAGAGCCGCGCCGCCGGATGCCCGGTCGCGGCTGCGCCGTTGATCTCCGCGATGAGCAGGCCGCGGCGTCCTTCGCGGGTGGCGGCGAGGTGCAGCAGCATTCGCGCGACCTCGCGGCCGACGCGCGAGCGCGACGGTTCCGACTCAGGCAGGAACAGCAGCAGCTCGCGTTCTCCACGGCGCAGGTATGCCGCGGCACGGCCGTCGACGAGGATGACGAGCGCGCCGGCCGTACGCGTGGGCCCCCTCGACTCGCTGCGCTCGCTCGGGGCAGGCCCGCTCGACTCGCTGCGCTCGCTCGGGGCAGGGCCCGGCGCGGATGAAGTCGTCGGCCACTTCGTGATCGCGCCGTACGGATTGGCGGGGTCGGTTGCCGCCATCACGGCCGTACGCGGCTCTTCGGGAACGTCGCGCATCGACCGCAGCAGATCGAGCGCGGCCGGTACCGCAAACTGCGCCGCGCCAAGGCCGGCAACGAAGTAGCCGCGACGGATACGCCCCGCGTCCTCCATCGCCTTGAGCACCTGGTAGACCGCCGAGAATCCACCCGCGACCGATTCCGCCGCCACCGTTTCCCGCGTGACGACGCCGTGGCGCGCGAGCAGCTGATGCGCCATCGCGGTCGCCCACTCCGTTGCCGATCCCCTGGAGTCCTTGGAGGCTCGCGGCCCCGCGACGAGCGACCATCGGCCCTCGGCGCGCGGCGGCACGAGACGCCGCGAGCGGAACGGCGCGCCGCGCGGACGCTTCGGCGACCGCGTGTCCTCGGTCCGCGTGTAGGCGCGCAGCGGCTGCATCGTGTCGTTCGTCACGAGCCCCTGCCACACCAGGTTCCACAACGCGTCCACCGTCTCGGCGGGAAACCCGCCCCCGGTGCCGTCGTGAATCGCGCTGAAGAACGACGCGCCATGTTCGCGGAGGTGGTCCAGGATGTCGGTCGCGCGCCCTTCGACCTCCGGCCTGGCGGCAAATGGAGGACGCAGCTGCGCCAGCTGGTCGGTCAGATACAGCGCAACACGGCCGTCGCGTTCGCCGAGCGGCTCGACGCCGGCCCAGACGACTTCGCCCGCGCTCATGAGCGTATCGAGCATCGCCGGCGTGTAATCGTCCACGCGCGCCGGCAGCACCTCGCGCTCGAGCACCGACGCGGGCACCGCCGCGCCCTGCAGCTGTTCAATCGCATCGAGCACCGCTTCGAGGCCCCGCCGCCCGGAACCGACCCCGTGCCACGACACGAGGAAGCGGCCGAGCGCTTCGGCATCGACCGGCTCGATCTCCTGGCGCAGGCGCGCCAGCGACCGGCGCCGGAGGCTGCGCAGCACGTCGGGGTCGATCCACTCCCGCCCGGTTCCCCCGGGCCTGAACTCGCCTTCGATCAACTTGCCGGCGGCGGTCAGCTGGAGGACGAGCGCGGTGGCGACGCCGGCGCCGAGGCCGTAACGCGCCGCCATCTCGCGCGCCGTGAACGGCCCATGCGAGCGTGCGTAGCGCAGCGTGAGATCGCCGGCGGGGTCGCGTACCGGCTCCAGCAGCGACTCCGGCAGGCCCACGGGCAACGGCACACCGAGCGCGTCGCGGTACCGCGCGACGTCTTCGACCGCGACGTATCGCTTCGTGCCGGCGATCGGCAGCAACACCACTCGCCGTTCCCGCTCGAGCTCGCGGATCGTGGCGGCGACGTTCGCCACGGTGCTTCTCGCGGCCAGCTCCTCGACGTCGAGGTCGCCGATGCGCAGCAGCAGGTCGTGCAGTCCGTCCTTCGTCCGCACCTTGTACTTGTCGTCGAGCTGCTGCAGCTGGCGTTCGATGGCGACGATGGCGTCGGCATCGAGCAGCTCGCGGAGCTCCGCGTCGCCGAGCAGCTCGCGCAGCTGCGCCTGATCGACCGACAGCGCCTGCGCGCGCCGCTCGGCCAGCGGCGCGTCGCCGTCGTAGATGTAGTTGGCGACGTAGCTGAACAGGAGCGACGCCGCAAATGGCGACGGAACGCGCGAGTCGATCGTCGCCACCCGGAGCGTACGTGAGCCGATCTTCCGCAGCGTCTCCACCAGCGCGGGCATGTCGAAGTGGTCGCGCAGCACCTCTCGATACGTCTCGAGCAGCGCCGGAAACGATCCGAAGCGCGAGGCGACGGCCAGCAGGTCGGAGGCGCGCTTGCGCTGCTGCCAGAGTGGCGTGCGCATTCCGGGCCGCCGCCGCGGGAGCAGCAGGGCGCGCGCGGCGGTCTCCCTGAACCGCGCCGCGAACAGCGACGTCGAGCCCAATTGCCGCACCACCAGCGGTTCCACCTCGTCGACGTCGGGAATCAGGAGCGCGGGGTCCGGTGGATTCTCGACTTCCGGAAAGCGGACGACGAAGCCCTCGTCGCCCCACATGACCTCGACGTCCATGCCGGTCCTGTTGCGAATGTGCGCGGTCGCCGCCATTGCCCACGGCGCGTGGATGCGGCTGCCGAGAGGCGAGAGCAGGCAGACGCGCCAGTCGCCGAGCTCGTCGAGGCAGCGCTCGATGACGATCGTGCGATCGTCCGGGACCGCACCTGACGCTGCCTGGTCGTCCAGGTAATGAAGGAGATTTTCCGCGGCGACGCTGTCGAGGTCGTGCTGGCGGACGAGCCGCTCGATGGCCGCGGGCCTCGACGACCCGCGGAGATCGCGAACCAGCTTGCCGATCGCGTAGCCGAGCTCGACGGGACGGCCTTCGCGGTCGCCGTGCCAGAACGGCATCTTGCCCGGCTCGCCCGGCGCGGGCGTCACCAGCACCCGGTCGTGCGTGATCTCCTCGATGCGCCACGTCGATGCGCCCAGCGTGAACGTCTCGCCGACCTGGCTCTCGAAGACCATCTCCTCGTCGAGCTCGCCGACGCGGATCGGCCGATCGGCACCCGCGAGGAACACCCCGTACAGCCCGCGATCCGGAATGGTGCCCGCGTTCGCGATGGCGACGCGCTTTGCGCCCTCGCGTCCGGCGATCGTCCCGTGCACGCGGTCCCACGTGATGCGCGGCCGCAGCTCCGCGAATTCATCGGACGGGTAGCGGCCCGACAGCATGTCGAGCACTCCCTCGAACATGCGCACGCTGAGGTCGGCGTACGGCGCCGCGCACCGGACGCGCGCGAACAGGTCGTTGATGTCCCAGGTGTCCATGCCGGCCATGGCGACGACCTGCTGGGCGAGCACGTCGAGCGGGTTTCGCGGGTAGCGCGTGGACTCCACGAGCCCTTCGTGCATCGCCCGCGCCACCGCCGCGGAGGCGACGAGGTCGCCGCGGAATTTCGGAAAGATGATCCCTTCGCTCGTCGCGCCGGCCTGGTGACCGGAGCGGCCGATGCGCTGGAGGCCGCTGGCCACCGAGGGGGGCGCCTCGATTTGAACGACCAGATCGATCGCCCCCATGTCGATGCCGAGCTCCAGCGAGGAGGTGGCGACGAGCGCCTTGATTCGGCCGGCCTTCAGCAGGTCCTCCACCTCGCTGCGCGCCGCGCGCGCGAGCGAACCATGGTGCGACCGCACGAGCGGCTCGCCGGCGAGCTCGTTCAGCGCACCCGCGAGCCGTTCCGACAGCCGGCGGCTGTTGACGAAGACCAAGGTGGAACGATGCGCGTGAATCAGCTCCAGCAGGCGCGGGTGGATGGAGCTCCAGATGGACGCGCGGGCCGCCGGTTTCGCCGCCGGCCCGCTCGGAATGTCCGCCGGCTTCGCCAGCCGCGCCATGTCCTCGACCGGGACTTCGATGTGCAGCCGCAGCGACTTGCGCTCCGCGGCGTTGACGATGGTCACCGGCCGGTAGGAGGGGGTCTTGTCGTCGTCGGCGAACTCGTCGTGAAGCTCGCTCTCGATCTCCTCGACGGCCTGCACGTCGCGCTTCTTCGAGCGCTTCGCCGCGGCGCGCGCTTTCTTCACCGCGCGCGGCTCGGCGCCGCCGAGGAATCGCGCGACCTCGTCGAGCGGCCGCTGCGTGGCGGAGAGGCCGATGCGTTGCAGGCGGACCTGAAGGTCCGCCTCTACGCCAGCGTGGGATCGATCGTAGAGGCGGACCTTCAGGTCGGCCTTGAGCGCCTCGAGGCGTTCGAGCGAGAGCGCGAGGTGCGCGCCGCGCTTGCCCGGCACCAGCGCGTGGATTTCGTCGATGATGACCGTATCGACCGGGACGAGCCGCTCGCGCGCGTTCGAGGTGAGCAGCAGGAAGAGCGACTCCGGCGTCGTGATCAGGATGTCGGCGGCTTCGCGTCCGAAGCGGGCGCGCTCGGCCGCCGGCGTGTCGCCGGTGCGGATGGCGATCTCCGGCACGTTGACGGCGACGCCCCGCTCGCGCGCGATGTTGGCGATTCCGGCAAGGGGCGCGCGCAGGTTGCGTTCGATGTCGACCGCCAGGGCCTTCAGCGGCGAGACGTACAGGACGCGGCACCGCTGCTTCGGCGGCGGCGCCGGCTCGAACATCAGCCGGTTGAGGCACCAGAGGAACGCGGTCAGCGTCTTGCCGCTGCCGGTCGGCGCGAGAATCAGGGTCGAGTCACCGCGTGCAATGGCGGGCCATCCCAGCTGCTGCGGCCGGGTCGGCGCCTCGAACGCCGACGCGAACCACTGCCGCACCGCCGGGTCGAAAAGGTCGAGCACATCGCCGCGCGCCACAGGATGATCTAAACACGTTCGCGCCGGAGGCTTTGCGTTGCCCGTATAATATTCAGCGCTCTTCCTCGCGTGAATCAACCTCGAACCAGGACTCTTCGTGGCGGCCGAGCGCGACAATGGAGCGCCCGGCGACTGGTTTGGAAAGGACCGAACGCTACATGGGTGATGCCGGAGAAGGACTCGTCGACGCGGAATCCCGCCTCGCCGAGCGGATGGAAGAACGGGAAGAAGAGAAGCGGAAACTGCGTCAGGGCGGCAAGGGCGCCGACCCGGAGCGCGTGCGCCAGGTCGAGTCGCTCAAGCTGGCGCGGATCGAACTGCAGCGGCAGCTCGACCTCACGACGCATCCGGCGCGCAGGCAGCAGCTGACGCAGGCGCTCGCCGAGATCGACAAGCGGATCAAACAGCTCTCGGCGTGATCGCCGTCCGCTATCACGATTCGACCAAACATCACTTCAATCGATTTGCGCCGTCGCTCGGATACCTCGACTGGGCGACCCAACCCGACCCCTTTCGCCGGTACGAGGGTGCGCCGCTGCGCGCCCTGTCGCGCGAGCCGCTGGCCCGCGACGTCCACTACGCGTCGCTCTTCACCGGCGACGTTCCCGCGCAGCCAATCACGGACCATTCGATAGGCGAGTTCCTCCGCTGCTCGATGGGACTGTCCGCCTGGAAGCAGTACGGACAGTCACGCTGGGCGCTGCGCGTCAACCCGTCGAGCGGCAACCTGCATCCCACAGAGGCATGGATCGTCCACGACGGACGCGTCTGGCACTATGCGCCACATGAGCACCTGCTGGAGCAAAGGTGTGCGGTCGCTTCGCGGACCCAAAGGGTCCGCGCTGCTGAGGACCAGTCGCCGGATCATTTCCTGGTCGCGCTCACCTCGATCATCTGGCGCGAGGCATGGAAGTACGGCGAACGCGCGTTTCGCTACTGCCAGCACGACACGGGGCACGCCATCGGCGCCCTGCGCCTGGCGGCCGCGATGCTCGGATGGCAGCTGCGGCTGCTGCCGGAATGGTCCGACGCGCAGATTGCCGCGCTCCTGGGACTCGACCGCGATGCCGACTATAAGGACGCCGAACACGAGGAACCGGAGTGTCTGGCCCTCGTCCGTCGGGTCGCCCCGAGCGGAGTCGAGGGGGTTCCGGGATCCGGGATCCGGGATCCGAAAGTTCTCGTTGACGCTGCGCGAGGTGGTTCCTGGTCCGGGCGCGCGAATCGCTTGAGCGCGGACCACGTCGAGTGGCCAATCATCGACGAAGTCGCCGCCGCCACACGATATCCGGGACGAACCAAGGAACCGCGAACCTCCGAACCCCGAACCTCCGAACCCCGAACCTCCGAACCCCGCACCTCCGAACCCCGCACCTCCGAGTCCCGCGCCATCATCCTCCAGCGACGAAGCGCCCTCGGCTTCGACGCCCGCGGCGTTCTGGTCCGCGACGCGTTTTTTTCGATGCTCGATCGCCTCCAGCCTGGCGCGCCGCCGTGGGATGCCATCGACTGGCCGCCGCACGTGCATCTCGTCCTCTTCGTCCATCGCGTGCAGGACGTGACGCCGGGCATTTACGCCTGCCTGCGCGATCCGGGAGTCCTCGAGGAGTGGAAAGCGGCGATGCGGCCCGAATTCCTGTGGGAGCCAACCCCCGCGCGAGCCCCCGAGCCCGCGAACCTCTTTCTTCTCGTCCCGATCGACGCCGGCCGCATGGCCAATCGCCTCTCCTGCGATCAGGACATCGCGGAAGACGGGTTTTTCGCCCTGGCGATGATGGCGCGCTTCGAGCGTCCACTTCGCGAGCTGGGCGAATGGTTCTATCGCCGGCTGTTCTGGGAGTGCGGGCTCATCGGCCAGGTGCTCTACCTCGAGGCCGAGGCCGCGGGCGGCCGCGCGACGGGCATCGGCTGCTATTACGACGACCCCGTTCACGACCTGCTTGGACTGTCAGGCCACGCGTGGCAAAGCCTGTATCACTTCTCCATGGGGCGGCCCGTGGAGGACACGCGCCTCACCAGCGAGCCGGGATATGAGTGGGGATAGGGAGGCCGAACTCCCTGAGAATCTCGCGCGCCAGCCCGGTCCCGTCCGCGCTGAACTGCGGCGGCCAATCATCAGGGCGAGGAGGCGGCGACAGCCTCACGGCCTCCTCCAGGATCTGCATCCATGCCGAGGCGGCGTGTGCCGGCGTCGCATGCGCCTGCCACCAGGCGTGAGCGGCCATGCCCAACTGCTCACGGGATGCGCTGTCTGACGACAGTCGCCGGATCGCGAGCATCAAGGAGTGCTCTTCGTCGCGTGGATCGATCGTGACGGCAATCGGCTGGCCGCTGACGGCGACGCCGCGCGGCCGCCACGTCTGCGGATCCACGGCCGGCCATTCCGCCGTCGCGTCCATTTCCATCGTCACGACCGCCTTGCCGGCGGCCATTCCCGCGAGCACCGCGGTTGGCGCCTGGTGCGAGGGCGGCCATCCCGGCGCGACGACGACGTCGCATCGCGCGAGCATGTGCGCCTCCGCATCGGGCATGACCACGTCGAACGCCGCGCCCGCGTCGCGCGCGCGCTGAAGGGCGCGGCCGACCACGTCCCCGCCGCGCGTCCGGTTATCGAACACAGCGAAGCTCACCGGTCGCGGACCTGAAAGGCCCGCGCTGCTCTGGCTCGACGCCGGCGGGGCGGACCCTTTGGATCCGCCACAACGCGGCGCACATCGAACATGGATCTCCGGATGGAGGCGCCGCAGCAACTCGGCGCCCGCGTCGTTCGACGCGACAACCACGCGCGAGGCGAGGAGCGGCACGCGAAGATGCGCGACGCGCGTGCTGCGAAGCAGCAGGACGCCGGGGTAGTTCAGCAGGTACGCCCAGACGAACTGGTGCGCGCGCGTGTTGTCGAGCTCGTGGACGCAGAGGTCCCACGGGCGGAGGTGCTGCTGCCAGACGAAATCGTGTGCGTCGCGCTCGGTGACAACGTGGATGTCGTGCGCCGCACGAAGCTCGTCGACGAGCGCCGCCGTGTCGTCGAACGGATCGGTACTATCGGGCGAGACGGGTCGGAACCAGGCGATGCGCATGCTTCAGGTGAGACGTGCGTGGGTGCTGCGGTAATTGACCTCGCCCCGCTGGTTTCTATAACATGAACAGGTTGCGAAACTCTTCACAAGCGCGACAGGGTCCACCTTCGCGCGCCGCGTTCCGGTGGACGGGGGCCTAGAGAAGACTCGATGGACGGCTGGCTCGGGGTCGTAATCATGGTCGCGCTTGGCGTCGGATTCGCCGGCGTGATGATCGGGCTTTCCCTCCTCCTCGGACCGAAAAATCCCACCCCGGAAAAGCTCGCGCCGTACGAATGCGGCATGCCCGCGGTTGGCGACGCCCGCGAGCGGCAGTCGGTGAAGTTCTACCTCGTCGCGATGATCTTCCTGCTCTTCGACATCGAGGTGGCGTTCCTCTATCCCTGGGCGGTGTCGCTGCGTGACCTCGGGTGGCCCGGGTTCGTGCAGATCGTGACGTTCTTCCTGATCCTGCTCGTCGGGTTCGTCTACGTCTGGCGCAAGGGAGTCCTCGACTGGGGCTCGCGCCGGCGCGTCGCGTCCGGTTCGCGCAAGGCCGCCTAGAGGGTCCAACGAGAGATTCATGAATGCGCACGCGCACGGCCACGAACACGGACTCGATCCGGAACTTCCGCTGATCACCACGACGGTCGAGAAGCTGATCCAGTGGGCGCGCCGCTCGGCGATCTGGCCGGCGCAGTTCGGCCTCGCCTGCTGCGCCATCGAGATGATGTCGATGGCGACCAGCCGCTACGACGTCGCGCGCTTCGGCGCCGAGGTGTTCCGCGGCTCGCCGCGGCAGTCGGACCTGATGATCGTCGCCGGCCGCCTCTCGCGGAAGATGGCGCCGGCGATGCGCCGCGTGTACGACCAGATGCCGGACCCGAAATGGGTCATCTCGATGGGCGCCTGCGCGTCGATCGGCGGCGTCTTCGACAACTACGCGATCGTCCAGGGCGTCGACCAGGTGGTGCCGGTGGACGTCTACGTGCCGGGCTGCCCGCCCCGGCCGGAGTCGCTCATCTTCGGCCTCGTGCAACTGCAGCAGAAAATCGCCCGCTCGCGGGCATAGACCGCAGGACGCGTGGACGCTTCTTCGATCATCGAGACGCTGAAGGCTGCCATCCCCGGCGCTTCGTACGAGACGGGGGCCAGCGTCGACTTTGCAACCGTTTACGTGCCGGCCGCGTCGCTCGTCGAGACGTGCCGGGCGCTGCACGACACCCCGTCGCTCCGCTTCAACGTCCTGCTCGAAGTCACTGCGGCCGACTACCTGCCGCGCGAGCCGCGCTTCGAGGTCGTCTACCACCTGCTCTCGATTCCGAACCGGCAGCGGCTGCGCATGAAGGTGCGCGTCGGGTCGAACGAAATCGACGGTGTCGTGCCGACGGTCCAGAGCATCTGGCCCGCCGCCGGCTGGCCCGAACGCGAAGTCTGGGACATGTTCGGCATCGTGTTCGCGGGGCACGGCGACCTCCGGCGGCTGCTGATGCCCGACGACTGGGACGGCCATCCGGCGCGGAAGGACTACCCGGTGCAGATTAACAAGGCGGTGCAGACCTACGAGCCGCTCGAGGTGAGCCAGGACGAGTTCAAGGCGAACATCGAAAGAGATCGCCTCAAGCGGGCGCACTAGTGATGATGTCAACCACGAAGGTCGCGAAGGAGCGAAGAAATTTTTAGAGATCGATGGCCGAATTACGAACCGAAACAATGACCGTCAACATGGGGCCCCAGCACCCCAGCACGCATGGCGTGCTGCGGCTCGTGCTGGAGCTCGATGGCGAGACGATCAAGTCGTGCATGCCGACCATCGGCTACCTGCACACGGGCATCGAGAAGACGGCGGAGCAGAAGAAGTGGCAGCAGGTGGTCCCGCTCGTCGAGCGGATGGACTACCTCGCCGCGCAGTCGAACAGCCTGGCGTACGTGCTGAGCGTCGAGAAGCTCCTCGGCCTCGAGATGCCGCAGCGCGTCAAGGACATCCGCGTGCTGATCGCCGAGCTGCAGCGGATGGCGAGCCACCTCGTGTGGATCGGCACGCACGCGATGGAGATCGGCGCGGTGTCGATGCTCTTCTACGCCATCCGCGAGCGCGAGCTGCTGCTCAACATCAACGAGCTGGTGGCCGGTTTCCGGTTCTTCCCGAGCTACTTCCGCGTCGGCGGCCTGCGCGAGGACCTGCCGCGCGGCTTTCACGAGGCGGTCAACGCATTCCTCGATCGGTTCCCGGGGAAGATCGACGAGTTCGAGGGGCTGCTGACGAAGAACGACATGTTCGCGCGCCGCACGCAGGGCGTCGGCGCGATCACGCAGGGGGAGGCGCTGGCGTGGGGGCTCGTCGGCCCGATCGCGCGCGGCTCCGGCTCCGACTACGACGTCCGCAAGTACTTCCCGTACTGCGGCTACGAGACCTACGACTTCAAGGTGCCGACCGCGACCGACGGCGACGTGTTCGCGCGGTACCGGGTCCGCGTCGAGGAGATGCGACAGAGCGTGAACATCTCGCGCCAGGCCGTCAAGCGCATCCCCCCGTCGGGGGCGTGGGCGTGTGACGACCCGCGCGTCGTGCCGCCGCCGAAGGACAAGGTCTACACGGAGATGGAAGCGCTGATCCAGCACTTCCTCATCTACTCGCAGGGCTTCACGGTGCCGGCTGGCGACGCCTACGTGCCCGTCGAGGGCCCGCGCGGCGAGCACGGCGTCTACATCGTCTCCGACGGCACCAACCGGCCATGGCGCGTCAAGATGCGGCCGCCGTCGTTCATGGCCATCCAGGCGCTGCCGAAAATCGTCGAGCACGGCATGATTGCCGACCTCGTCGCCGTCATCGGATCGACCGACGTCGTCATGGGAGATTGCGACCGGTGAGCTTTCATCCAACGATGGAGTACACGCCGGCGAAGTTCCACCGTTCGGAACGGAAGCTGGCGGAGCCGGGCGAGCCGTTCACGTACACGGCGGAGAACCAGAAGAAGTTCGACGAGGTCGCCCAGCGGTATCCGCCGGAGCGGCGCAAGTCGGCCATCCTGTACGCGCTCTATCTCGTGCAGAACCAGCAGGGCTACATCACCGCCGCGGGTATGCGTCTTGTGGCCGGGCAGATCCGCTGCACGCCCGCGGAGGTCGAAGACGTCGTCTCGTACTACACGATGTTCTACACGCGGCCGGTCGGGAAGTACGTGCTCAACGTGTGCCGCACGCTGTCGTGCGCGCTGCTGGGCGCCGAGCGCGTCACCGAGGAGTTGAGCGCGAAGCTGGGAATCAAGCCGGGCGAGACCGACCCGACGGGGACGTTCACGCTGGTGGAGGTCGAGTGCCTCGGCGCGTGCGATCGCGCGCCGGTCGTGATGGTCAACGACGACTGGCACGAGGGCCTCACGCCGGGCCAGTGCTCGAAGTTCGTCGACGACATCCGCGCGCGGGGCCAGGGCGCCTTCACGGGTTGTCACTTGAGGAAGGAAGCCGGCAAATGAGGGCCGACCCGAAGGTCGGCCCCTACGTCGGCCTCTCCGTCCGGATGGTCGTAGGGGCCGGTCTTTAGACCGGCCCGGAACGTACATGGCGTATCAACCTGTCCTGACGTCGCACGTCAACGAGCCGAACTCGTTCACGCTCGACTTCTACCTGAAGCACCTGCGCGGCTACGAGGGGCTGCGCAAGGCGCTCGCGCAGAAGCCGAACGACATCATCGAGCAGGTGAAGGCCTCGGGGCTGCGCGGGCGCGGCGGCGCCGGCTTCCCGACCGGCATGAAGTGGCAGTTCGTCCTGAAGGACACGCCGAAGCCGAAATACATCGCCTGCAATGCCGACGAGAGCGAGCCGGGCACGTTCAAGGACCACGTGCTGATGGAGCGCAACCCGCACCTGCTGATCGAAGGGTGCGCGATCTCCTGCTACGCCATCGGC
>DASQAX010000319.1:0-5782 GCA_035635535.1 Vicinamibacterales bacterium
CTGCCGTGCAGGTACGCGTCGATGACCTCCGCGTTCAGCTGCACGCCCGCGTCGTATTCCGGCGCGTCCTCGATCTGCTCGAGGTCGTTCAGCCCGCACGCCTTGAAGATGCGGTTGACGATCGAAATCAGGCGCACCGGCCGGTCGGGGCTCGCGTTGAAGTGCTGATGGATCGTGTTCGGCGGCACGTAGATCACGTCGCCCGCCTCCCACTCGTACCGCTTCACCTCGTCCTGCGGCTTCCAGTGATAGGTGTCGGTGATCTCGACGTCGCAATCCTGGTGCAGGTCGTACCCGTGCCCCTCGACGACGTAGAGGCACTCCTCGGCCAGGTGCCGGTGCTTTCCCGAGCGGCTGCCGGGCGGGATGATCTGCATGTAGGCGTCGACCGTCTCCATGCGCGTGTTCATCGCCTCGTTCACGAGGTGCTTGAGCAGCCCCTGGCGCGCCATCTCCCACGGCATGTCCTCGGGGTGCACGATCTTCTTGCGCTTGGCGTTGCGCGCCGGCGCCTCGGTCGCGTCGTCCAGCAGCGCCTGGTACAGCTTCTGGTTGGCGCTCCCCTTCATCCACGCTTTCGATTCGCTCCAGGCCATGTTCGGTTCCTCTAGGCGCCCTGCCCGCCTTCGCGCTCTGCGCTACGGCGGGTCCGCCGTAGCCTTGGCGGAGGCGGAAAGGTCCGCCTCTACGTCCATTCGTCGTCTATTCGTCGTGATTGAAGTTCTGTTCGAAGTCGCGCGCCTGGAATCCTTCCGCCCCCGGCGCGGGCGCCGTCGGCCGCGGCTCCACGATCTTCTGGAAGAGCATGTTCATGAACATGAACATCGGCTTGGTCTTCATGACGAGCGCGCGCGCCGGCCTGGTCGGGCTGGCGTTGAAATGCTGGTGGACGCAGTTGTTGTGGACGATGGCGACGTCGCCGGCCTTCCAGTCGTAGCGGATGCCGTCGTGAATCTCGTAGCCCTCGCCGTCGAGGATGTAGAACGCCGCTTCGTTGACGTGGCCGTGCTTCTGCGAGTGCCCGCCCGGCGCGTACTCCTCGAGGTGGATGTGAAACATCTGCGTGAGGCCGTCCTTCGGCTCGATGTAGTGGCGGCTGTACGTCTGCGGGCCGTCGTTGAACCGGATCAGGCGTCCTTTCCGTACCCGCGGCATCGCCCGCAGCCGCGCGAGCTCCTCCCGCAGGTTGTAGGGACCCGCGATCGCGCGAACGAAGATACGGTCCTTCTTGCTGTGATAGTGCGACTCGCTGACGACGACTTCGTCGGCGACCGCCGCGCCTTTCACTTCCTTGGCCATGGTTCGTCTCCGTAGTGATCCAGTTGAAACTTCTTCGGCTTCAGCACCCGGCACAACTCGCGGTTCAGGTCGGCCTGCGGGAGCGCGATGCGGGCCTGCCGCGCCATCGCCTGGATGATCTCCAGGTCGTCGTCGGCCCACGCCATCGTGCTCGTGCCCCAGTTGCGGAGGACGCCGTTCTCCGCGCCGGTCTTCAGGAGCGCGTCGCGGAGCAGATGCTCGTCCAGGCCGAACCGGCGCGCCAGCGCCAGAGCCTCATGATTGGCAATAAGGCACGCCCACATCAAGAGGTTGTTGGCGGCCTTGGCGGCCTGGGCTGTTCCGGTGGCGCCAGTGTAGACGATGTCGGTCGAATACGCAGCGATCACGGGTTTCAGCCGTTCGGACGCGCCGGGATCGCCGGCCACGAATGACAGCATCGTCCCGGCGTCGGCGGCGCGGCCACCCCTGCACATGGTTGCATCGACCACGGGGATGCCGGCGGGACGAGCGAGCTCGTCCAGTTCCTGGACGGTGGCGGGATTGACCGTCGACAGAACCGCCAGGATGGTCCCGGGAGACAGCCGGTCAACCAGCCCGTTCGCGATCAGATCGCGAAGCTCGCGATCGTAGCCGACGCACACGAGCACGGCCTGGGCGTGACTCGCAACCTCCGGCAGCGTGCCCCACGTGGCGCCCCGCTGCTCGATCGCCTCCCGCTTGCCGGCGTCCGCGTCGTGCGCGAAGACGGTGAAGCCGCGCCGCACCAGGTGGCCGATGATCGGCTGGCCGATTCGGCCGGCGCCGATCAGGCCGACGGACGTGATCGCCGGGTCCGCGCCTCGCGGACTCCGTCTCGGCGCGGAACCCGGCCCACGCGGCGGCGCGGAACCCGGCCTACGTACTGAAGACAACGCACTTCTCCGGGTTGACGTGGACGAAGATGGTGCCGCCGACCGGCGTCCGCAGCGCCGGATGCTGGCGCGAGAGCAGCGAACGCGAGCCGAGCGTGACGCGGAAGTCGATCGCCTCGCCGAGAAACACCTTCTGCTCCACCGTCGCGCGCCAGACGTTGTTCCCGGCCGGGCAGCTCTCGACCAGGCCGACGTCCTCGGGCCGGATGGAGATCGCCACGCGCTCGCCTGCGCCGAGCGGCCTCGCGGCCTTCACCGTCACCTCACCGATGTCGGTGCCGACGACGTAGTGCTCGCCGGGCTCCACGCGCGCGACGACGCCGTCGAGAAAATTCGTGTTGCCGACGAAGTCCGCGACGAACTGCGTCGCCGGGCTCTCGTAGATGTCGCGCGGCCGGCCGATCTGCTGGATGCGCCCCTGGTTCATCACGGCGATCTCGTGCGACAGCGCGAGCGCCTCGCTCTGGTCGTGCGTGACGTAGACGGTGGTGATCTTCAGCTCGCGCTGCAGGCGCTTCAGCTCGAAGCGCATGCGGTCGCGCAGCTTCGCATCCAGGTTCGAGAGCGGCTCGTCGAGCAGCAGCAGCGCCGGCTCCATGACCAGCGCGCGCGCCAGCGCGAGACGCTGCTGCTGGCCGCCCGACAGCTTCGTGGCCTCGCGGTCGGCCAGCTCCTCGAGCTGGACGGCGTGGAGCACGCGCATCACGTTGTCGCGCACCTGCTGCCGCGAATACTTCCTGTCGCCAACCTGGAGCGGAAACGCGGCGTTCTCGAACACCGTCATGTGCGGCCAGATGGCGTACGACTGGAACACCATGCCGAAGCCGCGGCGGTTCGGCGCCACGAAGACACCACTGGACGAGGAGAACACGACGCGCCCGTTCACCGAGATCTCGCCGGCGCGCGGCCGCTCCAGCCCGGCGATCGACCGCAGCGTCGTCGTCTTGCCGCAGCCGCTCGGCCCGAGCAGCGTGAAGAGACGCCCCTCCTCCACCGTGAAGCTGACGTCCTGCGCGGCCCGGACGATGTCGCCCCGGTCGTTCGGATACTCGGTGAAAAGCCCCTCGACTCTCAGCAACGTTCTGCCCCTGTCAGTAAGGGCCGACCTGAAGGTCGGCCCCTACGCCTGTTCTGCCTGCCACCTATTCCTTGATCCCGTACCGCGACCCGACCCATCGCGCGAGCAGCACGAGGACGAACAGCGAGAGGATGAAGAGCACGCCAAGCGCCGACAGCTCGACATACTGCCCGTTCTCCCACAGCTCCCAGATGACGATCGACACCACGCGCGTGTCGGGGCTGTAGAGGAGGATCGACGTCGAGAGCTCCCGGATGGAGACGATCATCACGTAGATCCACCCGGCCATCAGCCCGGGCTTGAGCAGCGGCAGCACGATGCGCCGGAACGTCGTCGTCCACGACGCGCCGCACATCGCGGCCGACTCCTCGAGCTCCCGGTGAATCTGCAGCATCGACGTCGTGTTGTAACGCAGGCCGTACGGCATGAAGCGCGTGATGTACGAGATGAACATGATCCAGATCGTCCCGTAGATGCCGACGTCGACGTTCAGGTAGAAGATCATGATCGCCAGGCCGAGGACGATGCCGGGGAACACCAGCGGCAGCGAGGCGATGTTGTCGAGCAGCCAGCGGCCGGGCAGCTTCGTCTTCACGACGATCCAGCAGATCACCGACGTCACCAGCATGACGATCGTCGCGGTGCCGAACGACAGCATCACGCTGTTCCAGACCGTGCCCGCCAGGTCCGGATAGGTGAAGACGAAGCGGTACGGATCGAGCGTCAGGTTCTGCAGCGCCTCCCTCGACGGCACGGTGTAGAACCGCTGGAACGACGACCAGAGCAGCACGAGAAACGGCAGCACGACGATCATCACGAAGTAGACGATGAAGCCCGCGGCCGTGACCCATCGCCACGCGCCGAGGTCGATCTGCCGCGGCCGGAATCCCTTGCCGGTCATCGTCGCGTATTTCGATCCCTTGCCCGACAGCCGTGACACGGCGTACACGCCGGCGGTCGTGACGACGAGCAGCGCGACGCCGTACGCGGACGCCAGGCCGACCTGGCTTGGATAGCGGTGCACCGCGGTGTAGATCGAGGAGGTGAAGACCTCGATGCCGACGGGCAGGCCGAGGAGCGCCGGCACCTCGAACGACTCGATCGACCTGACGAACAGGATGAGGATGGTCGCGAAGATCGCCGGCCACGTCAGCTTCAGCGTGACCCGCCAGAGGACCTGCCACACGCTCGCGCCGCTCATCGTGGCGGACTCTTCGAGCGAGGGGTCCATCGCGCGAAACGCGGCGCTCATCAGCAGGAACGCCATCGGCGAGTAGTGGAGGCCGTCCACCCAGATCATGCCGGCCATCGAGTAGATGTCGAACGGCGGCTGCTCGAGGCCGAGCCACCCCTGGACCAACTGGTTGACGATGCCAATCTGCGGGCTGGCGAGGAGGATCCAGGCGACGGTGAAGAGAATCGAAGGGATGACGAGCGGAATCAGCGACAGGGCGAAGAAGACGGACTTGAACGGCGTGTTGGTCCGCTCGTTCATCCACGCGAGGGCGGTGCCGAGCACGAACGAAAAGACCGATGCGCCGAAGGCGAATCGAATCGACGTGAGGAACAGCCGGAAGGTGTCCGCGGTGCCATAGGCGGCGGCGTAGTTGCCGAGCGTCCAGACCGCGGGCGTCGCGGCCGTCTGCGGCGTGCGGAAGCTCTGCCACATCAGGAACGCGAGCGGAATCACGGCGATGTACACCGTGAACGCGACGCACGCGCCAATCACGATCCATTTCCAGTCGAACCGCGAGCGCAGGGGGCTCGCGCCGCTTCGGCCGAGGACCTCAGTCGTGGTCGTGGTGGTCGTGGTGATGGTGCCCCTCGTGCTGATGTTCGTGGTCGTGATGATGGTGATGGTGGTGGTGATGATGATGCGCGTGCGGAATCCGCGGGTCCTGGCTGAAGACCAGCGACTTGATCGTCACGGGCACGGTGAACGACGGCATCCGGACGCGCCCGAGATCGATGTAATCGAAGTCCCACAGCGCGATGCCGTCGAGCGCGAGCACCTCCGACGCGACGCCCAGCTCCTCCTTCAGCAGCGCGCCGATCGTCTGCGCGACATCGGCGTCGAGAATGACGAAGAGCGGCTTCGCCGCGGCAATCGTGCGCGGCAGCGCCTGCGCGATGCCGCGCGCCAGGCCCGCGAGGCGCGGATAGGCCGGCGCCCCGCGCCAGCGGAACGCGAGCGCAACCTCGGCATCGCCCTCCACGACGTCGAAGCGCTCGAAGTGCGCGCGAATCGCCTCCGCGACCGCCGCCGGGTCGACGGCGTCGCCAAACCGGATTGGCGGCTGCAGCACCTGCAGGTTCTTGCGCGGCAGGAGCGCTCCCGGGTTGGAGAGATGGATCGTGTTGCCCGACAGCTGCACGCTGTACTCGGACGCGCCAAGCGCGGTGGCGCGAATGCACTCGCCCGCGGGCAGCAGGCGGAACGGCAGGCGTCCGGCCTCGACCCGCGCCCGAATCGCGTGCCCCAGCCGCAGCCCGAGGTCGCCGAAGTCGCGCG
>DASQAX010000320.1:0-5422 GCA_035635535.1 Vicinamibacterales bacterium
CGGCCGCCTCGCGCCGCCCGCTCAGGTAGCGTGCGCGTGCACGACGTTGTACAGCGTGTCGCGCTCGACCGGCTCGCGGCCCGCGGCGCGTACCAACCGCTCGAGCTGACGCGGGGTCATCGCCTCCGGTGTCCGCGCGCCGGCCATGTGATAAATCTTCTCTTCCTGCACGGTCCCGTCCAGATCGTCGACGCCGAACCACAGCGACGTCTGCGCGACCTCTACCCCGGTCGCAATCCAGAACGCCTTCACGTGCGGGATGTTGTCGCACATCAGCCGCGCGACCGCGTGCACGCGCAGCGAGTCGGACGCGGTGGGCGCCGGCAGCTTCCGCATCTGGTTGTTGTCGGGATGGAACGCGAGCGGAATGAACGCCTGAAAGCCGCCCGTCTCGTCCTGCAGCGCGCGGGCGCGCATCATGTGATCGACCCGCTCCTCGGCGGTCTCGATGTGCCCGTACAGCATCGTGACGTTGGATCGCATCCCGAGCCGGTGCGCGGTGCGGTGGATGTCGAGATACCGATCGCTGCCGCACTTGTCGTGCGCGACCTTCCGACGCACGCGCTCCGCGAAGATCTCCGCGCCGCCGCCCGGCAGCGAGCCGAGGCCTGCCGCCATCAGCTCCCGCAGCACCTGCTCGTCGGTCTTGCCGTAGAGATCGGCGAAGAAGGCGATCTCCACTGCCGTGAAACATTTCAGGTGGATCTCCGGGCGAATGCGCTTGAAGCCGCGCAGCAGCTCCGTGTAGTAGTCGAACGGCAGATCGGGATGGAGGCCGTTGACGACGTGGATTTCAGTCAGCGGCTGGTGCGCCCGCTGGCGCAGCTTGTCCCAAGCCTGCTCGAGCGACATCGTGTAGGCGCCTTCGTCGCCTGGCTTCAGGCGCGCGAACGCGCAGAACAGGCAGCTCGCAACGCACACGTTCGTCGCCTCGAGGCGGATGTTGTAATTGTAGAAGGTCCTCGCGCCGTGGCGCTTCTCGCGCTCACGGTTGGCCAGCCAGCCGACGGCCAGCAGATCGGGCGCGTCGAACAGACGAACGCCGTCGGCGAGATCGAGACGCACCCCCGCCGAGAGCTTGTCAGCAATGTCGGTGAGGCCGCAGGAAGCGAGACGGGAAGACAGCATCTGACCATCGAATAATCGGGGTAATCGGGTAATCGGGTAATTGTGCGACTGCCAGACTATCCGCGTCGACCAGATTACCCGATCATCCAATTACCCGATTCATGGACGCGCGCGTCAGGAGATGCCGAAGATTTGAATGCGCAGCGACCGGGCGCGTGGGCCGTCGAGCTCCGCCATCAGGACCCGCTGCCATTGCCCAAGCACGACTTCCCCGCCGCTGATCTGCAGCGTCAGATTGTGGCCGAGGAGCATCGCGCGCAGGTGCGAGTCGGCGTTCATGCGGTCGCAATCGGAGTGCCGCGGATCGTTATGCATGTACTCCGCGTCGCGCGCTACGAGCTGTTCGAGGAACCGCTTGATGTCGGAGAGCAGGGCAACCTGGAACTCGTTGATGAAGAGGGTGCAGGTCGTATGCATCGACCAGAGGCTCACGAGCCCTTCGCGGATGTTGAAACGCCGAACGAACTCCATGACGCGGTTCGTCAGATCGACGACCTCGACCCGCTGATCGGTCGATACGACGAAAGTTTCGCCATGAATCGTGAGGCCGCCGACCTTCGCTGAGGCCACATCTTCGACGGGCTTCTCGCGAACGGTGACAGTCGAACTCTTGCTCATGCGCTCCCCTTCAGTTGTGGCTCGGTAACTGTGGCGTCCCGCGTTCGGACACCAACTTATCATGTTACGAAAAAACAACGCCAGGAGGCAACCCTGCTTGCTATACTCGCCCTCCGACAACCAGACGCAGGCCCCGGCGGTTACGCGAAGTGGGTGCGAAGCCCACACGGTCCCGCCACTGTAAGCGGCTAGCGTGCACGGCAGAACATGTCACTGGGTTCGCGATGGGTCAAGCCCGCCGCTTACGCCCGGGAAGACACGCCGTGGCGCAGTGATCCGCGAGTCAGGAAACCTAACCACCGGGGGCGTCCTTTCTTCGGCGCGAGCGACGCCGGAAGGAGCCCACGTGAGTACCCGTTTTCCGTTCATTTTTCTCGCAGTCACTTTGTTGTGCGGCGGAGCCGCGTCGGCGGCCGCACGCCAGCTCGCTGGTACGATCGTGGACCAGACGGGCCGCGCGGTGCCACGCGCCTATGTACGCGTGCTCGACGAATCGGGCGTCCCGCTGGCCGGCGTCTTCGCGGATGAAGGCGGCCGCTTCGACGTGGCAGCGAGCGATGCCGGCGGCTGCCACCTGGAGGCCAGCCTCACGGGCTTTCAGCCCGCGACGGTTCCCTGCGCAGCCGCGGCCGCCGGCCAACCACTTCGTGTGGTGCTCGCCGTCGCGCCGATCCAGGAAACGATGATCGTGACGGCGACCCGGACCGTGGCGCCAACGAGCCAGGTCGGCGCGAGCGTAACGGTCTTTAGAGAGGACGATCTCGAGCGGCGCCAGACGCCGCTCCTCGCCGATCTCCTGACAGAGACGCCAGGCGCCATGATCGTTCGCAGCGGCGCGCCGGGCGCGTTGACGTCGCTCTTCGTGCGCGGTGGCGAGAGCGATTACAACAAGGTGCTGCTCGACGGAGTACCGCTCAACGAGCCGGGCGGCACGTTCTATCTCAGTAACCTGACGACCGAGAACCTGGAGCGCGTCGAGATCGTGCGCGGCGCGTATTCCTCCCTCTTCGGGTCCGATGCGATGGGGAGCGTGATCCAGCTGTTCACCAGACGCGCGAATCGCGAGTCGCGGCATCCCCGCGTGTCCGCGCAGCTCGACGGCGGGACCTACGACACCGCGCACGCCACCGCCGGTGTGTCGGGCGGAACAGGTCCGCTCGACTACAGCCTCGCCGCCGCGCGGTTCAGCAGCGACAACCGCGTGCCGAACAGCCGGTTCGAGAATACGACGCTCAGCGCCAACGTCGGCGTCGCCCTGGGCGCGACCGCCACGCTGCGCGTCATCGGGCGCGGCGAGCTGGCGCGCGCCGGCACGCCGGGGACGACCGCCTTCGGGCGCCCCGACCTCGATGCATTCTCGGAGCGGCACGACGGCGTCGCGAGCGTGAGCTTCGATCAACAGGCCACCCACGCGTTCCGGCAACGCGCGTCGTACTCGCGCGCGTCCTCGAGTCAGCAGTCGACGAACCTCATCCTGGATCCGCCGTACCGGGCCACGTTCGAAGGACGCGTCGCGGCGCGGCTTTCGAACGATTTCCTGAACGACAGCCTGACCAATCTGGAGCGTCATCACGCGAGTTATCAGGCAGACGTGCGGCTGGCGTCCGACAGCGCGACAGGCGACCACCTGCTCACGGTCCTGGCGGACTGGGACGGCGAGCGCGCCAGGGTGCAGAACCGGCTCGCGAACACGCAGACGGTCAACGCGCGCGACAACTTCGGCGTATCGGCGCAGCATCAAATTCTGTGGCCGCGCGTGTATGTCACGGTTGGCGGACGAATCGAACGCAACGAAAGCTTCGGCACCGCGGTCGTGCCGCGCGCCACAGCCGTGTTCGTGGCGCGCAGGTCCTCGGGGCTGCTTGGCGAGACGCAGCTCAAGGCCAACGCCGGCACCGGCATCAAGGAGCCGACCATGCTGGAATCGTTCAGCATCTCGCCGTTCTTCCGCGGCAACCCGGACCTGAAGCCCGAACGGTCGCGCAGCGTCGAAGTCGGCGTCGAACAGCGCGTCGCGCGCGACCGCGCGAAACTCGAGCTGAGCTGGTTCGACAACCGTTTCAGAGACGTGATTACGCTGGTCACGACGAATCCCAGCACGTTCGAAGCGCAGTATGCCAACGTCGGCCTTACCCGCGCCCGGGGCCTCGAGGCGGGCCTGCAGGTGCGGCCCGTCGCCGCGGTGCATGCGCGAGCGGGCTACACGCTCCTGGACTCGAAGATTCTGGAAAGCGCCTCACCGAACGACACGCTGTTCGGGCTGGGGCGGGAGGCGTTCCGCCGGCCGCGGCATTCGGGATACGCCGGAGTCACGCTGATCTGGAACCGCGCGACCGCCGACGTCAGCGGCGTGTTCGTCGGCACGTTCGTCGACAGCGACTTCGGGCTGTTCAACCCGCCGCTCGTCGAGAACCCAGGCCACACGACGTGGGACGCGCGCTTCATGCTGAAAGTGACGGCGCAACTGACCGGGATCGTGTCGATCGACAACCTGACCGATCGGGACTACTCCGAGCCGTTCGGGTATCAGCCGCTGCGGCGCGTCGTTCGAGCCGGCTTCCGGGTCGGGTTCTGACGTGGTGGCGAAACCTCGGGCCGCGATCTCGTGGAGTGGCGGCAAGGACAGCTGCGCCGCCCTCCACCGCACGCACGCCGACTACGACATCGTCGCGATGGTCACGATGTTCGACGAAGCGGCGGAGCGCAGCCGGTCGCACGGGTTGCGGCCCGAGGTGCTCGCCGCGCAGGCCGGCCGGCTCGGGCTGCGGCGGGTGACAGGCTGCTGCACATGGCAGACCTACAATGCCGCGTTCGGCGCTGCCCTCCGGCAGCTGAACGCCGACGGCATCACTCACGTGATCTTCGGCGACATCCTGTTCGACGAGCACCGCCGCTGGGCCGAGCAGATGTGCGAGGCGAGCGGGTTGACGGCCGTCGAGCCGCTGTTCGGCTCGTCCACGCTGACGCTGTTCGAGGAATGGACCGCGTCGGGCGCCGACGCGCTCATCGTCACCGCGCGCGCAGAGTTTCTCGACGAATCCTGGCTCGGAAGGCCTCTGCGCCGCGCGATGCTCGAAGACTTCGCGCGGCTCGGCGTCGATCCCTGCGGCGAGCGCGGCGAATATCACACGGTCGTGACGAACAGCCCGTTGTTCAGCACGCCGCTCGCCCTCCGGGCGCACGCTCGCGTGCAGCGCTCGGGTTGCTGGGCGCTCGATCTCCAGTTGTTTGAGGACCGAATACTGACGACCGCCGACTGACGACCGCTCATGCTTTCCGCCATCGACCTGTCGTTCGCGTACGCGCGGCGCCGTGCCTCGGCGCAGCGGGTCCTCGATCGCGTGTCCCTCGAGGTCCCGCGCGGCGCCGTCGTCGGCCTCCTCGGACCCAACGGCTCGGGCAAGACGACGCTCCTGCGCATCGTCTCGGGCGTGCTGCAGGCGCAGTCGGGCAGCGTGCTGATCGACGGAGAGCCGATCGAACAGTTGACGCGCCGGGACCTGGCGCGGCGCATCGCCGTCGTTCCCCAGGAAACGCATTCGACCTTCGACTTCAGTGTGATGGACATCGTGCTGATGGGACGCTACCCGCACCTGGGCCCGTTCGAGCTCGAGGGCGCCGCGGATCAGGCGATCGCGCGGGACGCGCTGGCGGCGACCGGCACCGCCGGCCTCGA
>DASQAX010000321.1:0-7041 GCA_035635535.1 Vicinamibacterales bacterium
GTGGACGGCAGTGGACCAAAAAGGACTACGGGGAAGCGCCCCGACACGTATCGACGACAAGGGTCGCCTGAAGATCCCGACGCTGTTCCGCGGCTTGATCCAAGACCAGCGCGGGCCCGACGTGTTCGTCACCAGCGTGACCGGCGAATCGGTGCGCATCTATCCGATGAGCATCTGGCTCGCCGTCGAGGAGCGGCTCTCGAAAGCGCCGGGGAACCATCCGTCGGTCGTCAAGTTCCTCGATCGCGTCAGCTACTACGGCCAGGCGAGCGAGCTCGATGCCCAGGGCCGCATCGTCGTCCCGCAGCTGCTCCGCGACAGTGCATCCATAGTCGGCGATGTACGCGTGTTCGGCAAGATCGAATATCTCGAGGTCTGGAACGAGGAGCGCTTCGCGCAGAAGCTCGCGCGCGATCCGTGGACCGACGAGGACGGCCTCAAGCTGTCGGAGCACGGGATATGAAGGTGGGCTTGAGTCCTGAGCCATGAGCCTTGAGCCCAATTCACGAGCCCGTCATGGTCGCCGAGGTGCTCGAACAGCTGGACCCGTCGCGCGGCGGCGTGTTCGTCGATTGCACGGTCGGCCTGGGCGGGCACGCGCGCGCGCTGCTCGACGCGGGCGCGACGCGGCTGATCGGATTCGATCGCGATCCCGCGGCGGTTGAGGCCGCGCGGACCGCGCTGAAGGCATTCGGGGAGCGCGTCGAGGTCGTGCACGCGGACTATCGGCGGCTCAACGCCGTGCTCGACGAGCGCGGCGTCGGACAGGTGAACGGTGTGCTGGCGGATCTCGGGGTCTCGTCGATGCAGCTCGACGAACCCGGACGGGGATTCAGTTTTCGCCAGGACGATCCGCTCGACATGCGGATGGACACGACGGCCGGGCCCACGGCCGCCGAGGCCCTCCGCGGAGTTGACGAGCGGACGCTGGCGAACCTGATTTACGAATTCGGCGAGGAGCGCCACTCGCGGCGCATCGCCAGGGGAATCGTCGCCGCGCGCGAGCGGGCCTCGATCGAGACGACGAGGCAGCTCGCCGACATCGTGCGGCGCGCGATTCCGCGCAAGGGGTACTCGCGAATCGATCCGGCGACGCGGACATTCCAGGCGATTCGCATCTGGGTGAACCGCGAGCTCGAGGGGCTCGACGGCTTCCTCGGCGACGCGGCGCGGCGGCTGGCGGTGAACGGGCGGATGGCGGTGATCACGTTTCATTCGCTGGAGGATCGGATTGCGAAGCACACGCTTCGCGCGCTGCAGGCCGAGGGGTTCGGCCTGCGGATCCGCACGAAGCGGCCGGTAGTGCCGGGCGAGGCGGAAATCGAACGGAACCCGCGGGCACGAAGCGCCAAGCTGCGCGCCGCGGAGATCGGACAGGCGGCATGAGCGGCGAGTTCGAATACGCGATCAGGAAGGACGTCCGCAACAACCCGATCGTCCGGGAGGTCGATCGCGAGCGCCACCTCGAGATGTGGCGCTCGGTCGCCGTCGGCGTGTTCCTCGTCGCCGTGCTGCTCTTCTCGGCCTGGCAGCACTTCGAGCTGCTGCGCCACGGCTACCGCATCGAGCAGATGCAGAAGGAGCGGGCCGCGGAGGAGGAAATCAACCGTCATCTCCGGCTCGAGATCGACACGCTGCGATCGCCCGCCCGCATCGAGCGTCTCGCGACCCGGCGCCTGGGCATGGTTGCGCCGGCCGCCGGTGACGCCACGGTGATCGAGCGGGTGGTCACCACCCCGCCGCCGCCGAAGTCCGTCGTCGCCCGCCGGTAAGAAGGGATCACGTGGCTGAGACACCCTTCGGCGCCGCTCGGGGCAGGCCCCTCGACACTGCTCGGGGCAGCAGGCCCTTCGACAGTGCTCAGGGCAGGCCCGCGGACGCGTGGCGCACGACGCTGAAGAACCGAATCGTCGTCGCCGCCGTCGGCCTGTTCGTCTGGTCGTCGGCGATCGAGGCTCGGCTCGTCTACCTGCAGGTCTACCACCACGCCGATCTCGCCGCGCGCGCGGAGCGCCAGCAGCTGCGCACCGTCGCCGCGTCCGGCAAGCGCGGCGAGATCCGCGATCGCCGCGGCCACGTGCTCGCCTACAGCGTGGACGCCGATTCGATCTACGCGGTGCCGACCGAGATTGCGGAGGCGTCGCAGGCGGCCGCGTCGCTCTGCGGCGCGCTCGGCGACTGCTCGGCGGCGGACCGCCAGGCGCTCGCGGAGCGCATCCGCCGTGGCCGCGCGTTCGTCTACGTGCGCCGCCAGGTGACGCCCGACCAGGCGCGGCGCGTCGCCGACCTGCAGCTCGAAGGCGTCGGTTTCATGAAGGAAAACCGGCGCTTCTACCCCAACAAGGAGCTGGCCGCGCACCTGCTCGGCTACGTCGGCGTCGACAACACCGGCCTCGCGGGCGTCGAGGCGACGTATGACAATCTGATCAAAGGACACGCGGGCACGGTGCTCATTCAGACCGACGCCAAGCGCCACGCATTCAGCCGGGTCGAGCGGCCGTCGACGACGGGCGCCGACCTCGAGCTGACCATCGACCAGTACCTGCAGCACATCGCCGAGCGCGAGCTGCAGGCCGGCGTCGACGAGGCCGGCGCGGAGGGGGGCTCCGCGATCGTGATGGATCCGGCCAGCGGCGAAATCCTCGCGCTCGCCAGCTACCCGACCTTCAATCCCAACGCGTACCGGAATGTCCGCGACGAGGAACGCCGCAACCGGGCCATCCAGGATCTGTACGAGCCCGGCTCGACGTTCAAGATCGTCACCGCCTCCGCCGCGCTCGAGCAGAAGCTGCTGACACCAACCGATGCGGTCGACACCAATCCGGGCGTGATCCGGTTCGGCTCGCGCGTCGTGAACGAAGACAAGCACCACAACTACGGCGTGCTGTCCTTCACGGACGTGATCGTCAGGTCGAGCAACGTCGGCGCGATCAGGATTGGTCTTCGCGTGGGCGCGGAACGCATGGGGCTGTACGCGCGCCGCTTCGGGTTCGGCCGTCCGACGTCTCCGGACTTTCCGTCGGAGAGCCCGGGCATCCTGTGGGATCCGTCGCGGCAAAACGAGAGCGCGCTCGCCTCGATGTCGATGGGCTACCAGGTTGGCGTGACGCCGCTGCAGATGGCGGCTGCCGTCAGCTCGGTGGCCAACGGCGGCGAGCTGGTCCAGCCGCGCGTCGTGCGCGCCGTGACGCGCGACGGCGTGCGCAAAACCGTGCCCCGCAAGGTGCTCGCGCATGCGATCGACCGCGATACGGCTGCCGAGGTGACCGCGATCATGGAAGCGGTCATCGAGCGCGGCACGGGCCGTTCCGCGCAGATCGACAGCTATACCGTTGCGGGCAAGACCGGCACCGCGCAGAAGGTGGAAAACGGCCGCTACTCGAGCACCGACTACAACGTGTCGTTTGTCGGCTTCGTGCCGTCACGCAAGCCGGTGTTCACGATCGTCGTCGTCGTGGACTCGCCGCACAGGGTGTCGCCGTACGGATCGACCGTCGCCGCGCCGATCTTCCGGCGCATCGCGGCCGCCGCGCTGCAGCAGTACGGCGTGCCGCCGTCGCTCAATCGCGCGCCGACGGTGCTTGCGATGCGTCGCGATACAACCGATCGAGACGCGCGGCCCTTCGACTCCGCTCAGGGCAGGCCGATGGCGACGGCCGGCGTCGGGCCGAGCATCGTCACGGTCAGGAGCGGCGCCCCCCGAGCGGCCGCAGTGTTCCCCGACCTTCGAGGGCTGAGCGCCCGCGACGCGCTGCGCACGCTCTCGCGTCTGGGGATGACCGCGCGGCTCAACGGCGCCGGCATCGTTGTTCGGCAGGTGCCCCAACCCGGGGCGCCAATCGATCGCGAGACGGCGTCAACACTCTGGTTAGAGAGACAGCTTGCTGCAGTGCCATGACCGTTCGCGAGTTGCTGGGGGCGTTGACGCGCGAGATGCGCGGCCAGGCAGCCGCCATCCCCGCGGGCGCGGCGCTCGACATGCCATGTACCGGCGTCGCCTACGACTCGCGCCATGTGACGCGAGGGTCCGTATTTGTTGCACTGCCTGGACAGAAAGCAGACGGCGCGATGTTTGCGCCGCAGGCGATTGCGGCCGGCGCGGTGACGGTGGTGTCGGAGCGCGCCGCGACCGCCGACCGTCGCGTGCCATGGATAGTGGTCGCCAACGCGCGTCTCGCGCTGGCGCATCTCGCGGCGGAGTTTTTCGGGCACCCGAGTCGGCAGATGAAGGTCGTCGGCATCACCGGAACGAACGGCAAGACGACGACCAGCTACATAACGCAGGCGATTTTCGAAGCGGCAGGCATTCGCTGCGGCTTGATGGGAACCGTGACCTATCGAATCGGCGATCGTGAAATCGCGGCGACGAGAACGACGCCCGAGGCGCCCGACGTGCAGGGCTTCATGCGCCAGATGCTCGACGCGGGCTGCGGTGCCTGCGTGATGGAGGTGTCGTCGCACGCGCTCGCGATGCACCGCGTCGATGGAATCCGCTTTGCTGCCGGCGTCTTCACGAACCTGACGCGCGACCATCTCGATTTTCACCAGGACATGGAGTCGTACTTCGCCGCCAAGCGCCGGCTGTTCGAGATCCTGCCCGACGCCGCGCCGACGGTGGTGAACGTGGACGACCCACGGGGCGCGTCGCTCGTGGACCTCGCGCGGCACCCGGTGACGTACGCGATCAATCGGGAGGCCGACGTCACGCCCGGCCCGCTGACGGTTGGACTCGACGGCCTCACCTTCGACGCGCGGATGCCACAGGGCGTCGCACACGTGAAATCGAGCCTGGTTGGCAAGCCGAACGTCTACAACATCCTCGCGGCGGCCGGCACGACCGCGGCGCTCGGCGTTCCCATCATGGCGATCGAACAGGGCCTCCGGACCCTCCCCGGCGTCCCGGGCCGCTTCGAGGTCGTCTCGTCCGCCGCCGACGACATCACCGTCGTCGTCGACTACGCGCACACGGACGATGCGCTGCGCAACCTGCTCGAGACGGCGCGGCCGCTCGCCTCGCGACGGTTGATCACGGTGTTTGGGGCCGGGGGCGATCGCGACAAGACGAAGCGGCCGCTGATGGGCATGGTCGCCGCGCGTCTCAGCGACCTCGTGATGATCACGTCGGACAACCCGCGCAGCGAGGATCCGCTGCGGATCATCGACGAGGTGAAGCTAGGGGCGGAGCCCGAATCCCGTCAGGGCAAGGCCGAGGTCCTCACGGTCGTCGATCGTCGCGAGGCGATTCGGCAGGCGGTCGGCTTGGCGTCCGCGGATGACATCGTGCTGATCGCGGGCAAGGGCCACGAGAAGTACCAGGAGATTGGTGGCCGCGTCACGCCGTTCGACGACGTGGCGGTCGCCCATGAAGCGCTGGAGGCGCGGCGCGAGAAGTCGCGGGTTGGGTGAACACGCTCCGTCTGACGGTCGGCTGGCTGGCGGCGGCGGTCGCGGGACGAATCGTCTCGGGCGATCCGGAGCAGGTGGTCGGCAACGTCGTCACCGACTCGCGGTCGCTGCAGGCGGGTGATTTGTTCGTCGCGCTGAAGGGTCCGCGTTTCGACGGGCATACGTTCGTCGAGCAGGCGTTCGCGCAGGGTGCAATGGGCGCGGTCGTGGAGGCCGAGTGGATCGGGGCGGGGGCGGGGGCGGATCTGAAGACCCGCCCCTACACGGCCGGGAGCCCGGCTCTCGTCGAGGTCGGCGATACGACCGTCGCGCTGCAGGACCTGGCGCACGCGGTGAGAGAGGCGGCCGACACGAAGGTCATCGCGATCACCGGCAGCGCCGGAAAGACGACGACGAAGGACACGATCGCGGACTTCCTGTCCGCCTCGTATCGGGTCGTGAAGAACAGGGGGAACCTGAACAATCACATCGGCCTGCCGCTGTCGCTGCTGCAGCTGCGGGACCACCCCGACGTGGCGGTGATGGAACTGGGGATGAATCACGCAGGCGAGATCAGCACGCTGGTGGCGATCGCCGATCCCGACGTCAGGGTCTGGACGAACGTGGGCGACGCGCACCTCGGCTTCTTCGAATCCCCCGACGCCATCGCCGACGCGAAGGGTGAAATCCTCGAGCGCGCCGAGCCGCACGACGTCCTCGTCTGCAACGCGGACGATCCGCACGTCATGGCGCGCGCCAGGCGGTTTGCCGGCCGCATCGTGACGTTCGGCGAGGCCGACGGCGCCTCGGTCCGCGCCACCGCGATAGAAGACCGCGGCATCGACGGCATGCGCGCGCGTGTCACGACGCCGCACGGCGAGGGCACGCTCGAGACGCCGCTGCTCGGACGCGGCAACCTGTCCAATGTGCTGGCGGCAACGGCCGTGGCGCTCGACTTCGGCATCCCGCTCGACACGGTCGCCGACCGCGCCGCCCGGTTGCGCGCCTCGGATCGGCGTGGCGCGGTCCATCGCCTCCGCGGCGGCGTCACGCTGGTGGACGATTCGTACAATTCGAGTCCCACGGCGTTGAAGCGCGCGCTCGACGTGATCGCGAAGGAAGGGCGCGCGGCACGACGGGTCGCCGTCGTCGGCGAGATGCTCGAGCTCGGCGCGTACGCGGGCGACATGCACCGCGAAAGCGGCCGCGTGGCCGCATCCGCGGGTCTTGCGGCGCTCTTCGCGGTCGGCGGCGCTCCCGCGCGCGAGCTCGCGGACGCCGCGGTCGCGGCCGGGATGGACGCGTCGGCCGTCGGCTATTTCGAGAAGAGCGACGCGGCCGCCCCCGCGATTGCCGCGGCGATTCGCGCGGGCGACGTCGTGCTCGTCAAGGGCTCGCGCGGGACCAGGACGGACCTGATCGCGGATCGGATTGCCGAGGAGTTCGCCTGATGCTGTACTCCTTCCTCTATCCGCTCCACACCTACGCGACGGTCTTCAACGTCACCCGCTACATCACGTTCAGGACCGCGGCGGCGAGCCTGACGGCGCTCGCGCTCAGCCTCCTGCTCGGCCCCTGGATGATCCGCAAGCTGCGCGACTTCCAGATCGGCCAGGTGATCCGGCAGGAGGGTCCGCAGTCGCATCGCGCCAAGGC
>DASQAX010000322.1:0-4230 GCA_035635535.1 Vicinamibacterales bacterium
ACCATGTTCGCGACGGCCTGCTTCACCTGCAGCACCGTCAGGTGCTCGAGCACCTCGCGGCAAATCACGAGGTCGTACGCGTTGGCGGGCTTCAACGTCGGGTCGCCGACGTAGCCGACCACGATGCGGTCGCGCACCTGCCGCGTGGCCAGCTGCCGGCTGCTCTCGGCGAAGTCGACCCCTTCGACATCCACGCCGAGCTCCCAGAGGAGATGCATCAGCGCGCCGGGGCCGCACCCGAGGTCGAGGACCTTTTTCGGCTGGAAGACCTCCTTGATCAGCGACGGGTTCTTCGCCTCGATCTCCCGGCGGGTCTCGAGGTTGTAGTTGTTCCCCTCGGCCCGCCAGTCGCCGGTGAAGTAGTCGGAATCGTAGTGGCCGGATTCCACCGGCTTCTGATCGAAGACGCGCTGCTCGAACTCGGTGATGTTCATCGCTGGCTCTGTTGCTCTCCCGCTAGGTAGCTCTTGAGGATGCGGCTGGAGGAATCGACGACGGTGTCGAGATAGACGACCCCGATGCCGTGCTCGGCGCAGATGCGCACCTGGTCGGGCGGCAGCCGTCCTTCCCAGTCCTTCCCCTTGACGTAGTACTTCGGCTGCAGCTCGCGCAGGATCGTCTCGGTGTCGAACTGGTTGACGTGCGTGTAGCTGATGTACCGGATGGCGTCCACGACCGCGGCGCGGTGATCTTCCGGCAACAGCGGCGGATGCTTGGTCCGCACGTAGCGGTCCGACGCGACGTTGCACAGCAGCGGCACGTCGAGCTGCCGCACGGCGGCCCGGAAGTACTCGATGTGCCCGCGGTGCAGCGGGTCGAACGCGCCGTCCACCATCGCGACCTTCCTGCGGTAGTCCTTCAGCTGCTCGAAGGAGAGGATCACGACTTCACGAGCAGCCCTTTGTCCTGCAGCTCCTGCAGCGCCTTGTCGAAGAAGTCCACCGCCACGTCGGGCGTGGTCTTCGCCCACTCGATCAGCTCCGAGAAGCCCTCGTCCAGCGTCACCTTCGGCGCGAAGCCGAGCGTCTGCTGCGCGCGCGTGATGTCGGCGGTGTTGTGGCGGATGTCGAACTTCCGCCCGGTCTGCGTGACCTGCGGCTCGATCGGGCTGCCGAGCAGCCGCGCGAGCAGCGTCGCGATCTCGAGGATGGTGATCGTCCGGCCCGACCCGACGTTGACCGGCAGGTAATCCGCGCCCGGCTGTTCGAGCATCAGCACCAGGCAGTCGACGACATCGTGGATGGAGACGAAGTCGCGGAGCTGGCCGCCGTCCTCGAACACGATCGGCTGCTTGCCGTTCAACAGGCGGCTCAACCAGATGGCCGCGACCCCCGCGTAGGGGTTGCTCAGGCTCTGGCGCGGGCCGTAGACGTTGAAGAAGCGCGGCGCGACGGACGGGATCCCGTAGGTCTTGCCGATGAGCAGCACCATCTCTTCCTGGTGGTACTTCGTCATCGAGTAGATGTTGTCGCGGTAGAGCGCCTTGCCCTCGGGCGTCGGCACCGACCGCACGTGCGCCCCGCAGTGCGGGCAGTGCTGCTCCCAGTCGCGGATCGCCAGCTGCGCCTCCGGGCGGATGGTCGGCGCCACCTGGCCGTGCGTCGCGCACTCGTACGCGCCTTCGCCGTAGACGCCGATGGACGAGGCGACCAGCACCTTCTCGACCTTGTGCTTCGTGTTGACGAGGATGTCGAGCAGCAGCGCGGTGCCGCGCGTGTTGACGTCCACGTATCGATCGACCTGATACATGCTCTGGCCGACGCTCACCGCCGCGCCGAAGTGCACGACCGCCTGCGACGCGAGGACGAGCGGCTCGAAGACCGAGCGATCGCGGACGTCGCCCTTCACGTATGTCGCCTTCGGGTTGGCGTAGCTGGGCCACGCGCCGGAACGGTGCACCTGCGGCTCGAGGTTGTCGAGCACGGTCACGGTGTAGTCGCGCCCGACGAGCGCATCGACCAGGTGCGACCCGATGTAGCCCGCGCCGCCGGTGACCAGGATGTTGCGAATCGTCAATTCGTAAATCTCATCGAAAGTCCGAGTTGATCGAGGGCCGAGATGTCGAGCGGCGAGAAGCGGCCGCCGTCGATCGCCTGATACACGCGGCGCGCGACCTGGAGGTGCCCGTGCAGGAACCGCGCGTCCGCGAAGACCGCTGTCGTGTCGATGCCGAGCATCGGCGCCAGCCACGCGAGCGCGCCGCACGTCCCGGCGAACGACGAAGCGCGGCTGACGATGGCCGTCTGCACGGCGAGGTTGTCGCGCGGCCGCAGCGACTCGCGGACGCTGTGGATGCGCGAGGCGGCGCCGAACGAGTAGTCCTCATGGTCGTCCAGCGAGAGGCCGGTGTCGAGCATCACGACATCGGTCTGCGCCGCCAGGCCGAGCACGATGGACTGCAGCGCGCGCCGCACGGTGTCGGTCGGCGGCAGCGACGCCGCAGTATAGAACTTCACCGCGACGAACCGCGGTGGCAGCGGCGGCAGCGCGACGTCGGGCGCGGTGATCCGGCGATAACGCGTCCGCCTGTCGAGAAACGAGGGCGGCCGATGGCCCAGCCAGAACTGGTGAAACAGCTGATAGAGGAACGACGGGTGCAGCACGCTCACGCGGCTGCTCCCGAGGCGGCCCTGCACGTCCGCCACGATCCGCTGATCCATCGACGAGACGCCGAACTGCTTCAGCGTGCCGCGGTCCTCGACGCTGCGCTGCGCGTTGCCGGCGGCGTAGGCCTCCGGCGACATCAGGTCGAACAGTTCAACGGCGTTGGTCGTGATGTCCGAGTACCAGGCGGCCGCCCCGCCCCGCGTGACCACGACCATGCGCTCCGGCGGAATGCGGAACTGCGACTGCACCCACCGGACGAACGGCACCCAGTAGAGGACCTCGTAGCCGACTTCCGACAGCCACGGACCGACGACAATCGGATCCGATCCGGAGACGACGCGTGCGATGTCGCGCTCGACCGCCCACTCCGCCCGATACGTGTCGACGCGCTTCTTCGCGTCGCCGGCCTCGCGCACCTGCTTTTGCAGCCGCAGCCGCCACCACGACGCGCGGCGCAGCTGCCTGGCGGTGATGTTCGTGAAGGCGAGACCGCTGTTGCGAAGCTTCTCGCGCAGCAGCTTGAGGCGCCGCCTGGTCTCCGCGAAGACCGCGCGCTTCGCCGTGCGCGCCTGGGCGTCGAAAACCGACCACGCCGACACGATCGCCGCCGCCCACGGAGAGGGGTCCCCGCTCATACGCCCCCCTCCCGCGAATCGCGGACGTCGAGCAGGCCGCCCGAGCCGATGGTCTCGAATGCCGAACGCGCCATGTCGAGGTGCTTGCGCGAGAAGCCGTGCGGGTCGCTGTAGAACGCCAGCGACTTCACGCCGTAAAACGGGGCCATGTACGAGAAGCCGCCGTAGGTGCCGACGAACGCGTCGGCACGCGCGACGAGGGCGCTCTGCACCTGCAGGTTGTGCGACGGCGCGATCCCCTCGGGAAGATGCCGGACGCCGTGCCCGTCCACGCGCACGCCGCCGTGATCGTCGATGTTCAAGCCCGTCGACAGTGCCACGACCGGCCCCCGCGCCGCGAGCGTGCGCAGGGCGCCGTCAACGAACGCGCGGTTCTGCTCGGTCGCGGGAAAGCAGTCGTTGAAGTAGAACTTCACGGCGACGTAGCGCGGCGGCAAATCGGGAATGCCGGCCGCCGGCGGCGCGGGCAGCTGTGCGTACCGCACGTGGCCGCTCACCCACTCGCGCGACTGGTGTCCCCACCAGTACGGGTTCAGCACGTCGTACATCCGTGACGGGTGGAGGAGCGACCAGTCGGCGACGTGCGACTGCCGCATCGCGGATTCGACGAGCTGCCGATCGAACGCGGTGACGCGCGTCTGCTTCTGTTCTCCCAGCTCGCGGACACGCTCGTCATGCTGGTCGCGGAACGTCTCCGCGCTCATCTGGTCGAACACGTCGACGTACCGTGCGGCGAACGGCCGGTACCACGACGCGGTGCCGCCGCGCGACATCACCACGAACCGATCGGGATCGACGTGAAGGGACTCCGCGCACCACCTGAGAAAGGGCACCCAGTAGAGCAGCTCGAAGCCCACCTCGCCGAGCCACGGTCCCGCGACGATGGGCGCGGAGCGCGCCACCATGGCGTCGAGGTCTGCCTGGAGAGTGGCGCTGCGCCGCCGCGCGAGAAACGCGCTTGCCGCCAGGCGAACGGGACGCGGGACGA
>DASQAX010000323.1:0-2605 GCA_035635535.1 Vicinamibacterales bacterium
CTCACTTCGCAGAAGGGGCGGGGATCACGGCAGCCTGATCAGACCGCGGTGCCGCAGCTCGGGCAGAACTTCTGGCCGAATACCTCGGGCAGCCTCCCTGCGCCGAAGACGATGAGCACGATGACGAGGATGAACATGGCCTCGGGCCCGCCGATGTTGGCCCCGGAGCCCACTACGTTCGTCTCCGACGGACGTTACCGACGAAGTCGGCTGCGCCGAGCGCACGCCGCACACGTTGTGTCGGCGTGAGCTTGAGCGTCTCGACGAATTGAGTGCGATCCACGCCTTGGCCGGCAAGCGGCACGAGATCGAGGTCGACACCAGACGCGCGGAGCAGTCTCGCGAGCATCCGATAGCGCGGATCCTGCTTGCCGCTCTCGATCAGCGAGATCATCGGCTGCGGGACGCGCGCCTTGCGCGCGAGCTGCCGCTGCGTGAGTCCGCTGCGGAGCCGTGCGGTGCGTACGAATCGGCCGGCGCTCATGATATGGAAAAGGATATCAGCGGTAGCGGAGCAGCTTCGCGGGGACTCCCGCGTAGATGGCGTTCGGCGGCACGGTGGTGTCCGCGGTCACGACCGCGCCCGCGCCGATGATCGCGCCCTTGCCCACGGTGACGCCGGGGAGCAGGACCGCGTTCACGCCGATGTCCGCGCCGTCGCCGACGCGCACCGGCTTGATGACGAGGTCTGTCTGGATGATCGGCACGTCGACCGGCACGCCGGTGTGCTCGCTGCCGAGCACCTTCGCGCCCGGGCCCCAGCCGACGTACTCGCCGAACTCCATGTCGCGGCAATCGAAGTACGACTGCGGCCCGATCCAGGTGCGCGCGCCGATGACGCAGCGTCCGTCGTGGCGGCCCTGCAGGAACGTCTGGTTGCCGATGAACACCGCGTCGCCGATCTCGAACGTCTGCGGGTGCATGACCAGCACGCCCATGCCGACCTTCACGCCGTTGCCGAACTTCTTGCAGAGCGCGCGGAGCAGGATGCGACGCCGCCGCTGCCCCTCCTCGCCCTCGAGATAGCCCGCGACCGCGAAGCGCTCGAGCAGCTCGGCGGGCTTGACCGTCTTCCGCAGCTCCTCGGCGCGCTCGAGCTCGTCCGGCGGATCCGCAGACACCTGCTGCACCCCGTGGACCGCCTTGACCGTGCGCCCGCGGTTTGAGTCCGGCTCTTTCCCCACTACTGCTTCATGAACGCAGCGACTTCGCTCGCGACACGCTCGACCATGGCGTCGGTCAGCTCGGCGTACATCGGGAGCGAAAGGACCTCGCCCGCGACCTTCTCCGTGACCGGCAGGTCGCCCTTGCGATAGCCGAGGAACTGCGCGGCCTCCTGGAGGTGGATCGGCACCGGGTAGTGGATCTGCGTCCCGATGCCGCGCTCGCCGAGGTATGCGCGCATCGCGTCGCGCTTCCCACCGGGCACGCGGATGGCGTAGGCGTAGAACACGTGGCGGTCCCCAGCGGGGATCTCCGGCGTGAGGACGCCCGAGTCCTTGAGCAGGGCGTTGTACTGCTTCGCGAGCGCGCGACGCCGCGCGTTCCACTGATCGAGGAGGCGCAGCTTGATGCGCAGGATCGCAGCCTGGATCTCATCGAGCCGCGCGTTGTATCCGACGACGGGGTGGTAGTAGCGCGTCGACTGGCCGTGCTCGCGCAGCGCGCGGAGATCGTCGGCCAGCTTGTCGTCGTTGGTCACGACGCTGCCGGCCTCGCCGTACGCGCCGAGGTTCTTGCTGCAGTAGAACGAGTACGCGGCCGCGCGGCTCGCGCTACCGGCCTTGCCACCGTCGTCGAGCAGCGCCCCGTGTGCCTGCGCGGCGTCTTCGATGATCGCGATGCCGCGATCCTGTGCGAGCTGCTTGAGCGGCTTCATGTCCACGGTGCGTCCGTAGAGGTGTACGGGGATGATCGCCTTGGTGCGCGGCGTGATCGCCGCGGCGACCGCGCTCGCGTCCATGAGCATGCTCTTCTCGTCGACGTCGACGAGAATCGGGCGCGCGCTGGCGTAGAGGATCGCCTCGACCGTCGCGAAGAAGGTGTGCGACACGGTGATGACCTCGTCGCCCGAGGACACGCCGCATGCGCGGATGGCGAGCTGCAGGGCGTCCGTACCTGAGCCGACTCCGACCGCGTGCTTGGTGCCGCAGTACGCCGCCCATTCCTGATCGAAGGCGCGCACGTTCGGCCCGATGGTCAGCTGCATGCTCTCCAGGACTCCGTCGATCGCGGCGCGGACCTCGTCCTTGATCGTTGCGTATTGCGCCTTCAGATCGACGAGCGGGATCTCCTGCGTCTTTGTGGTCACCGTCATGCCCTGGTTCCCTCTTTCACCGTTGAGTCGATTCGTGCGCTCTTGCATCGTGCGCAGCGCAGCTCTTCCTCGCCGCGCGGGCCATTCTCCATGCGCTCGCGCCCGCATACACAGGTCCAGCCGATGCGGCGCGCCGGATTGCCGACCACGATCGCATGCGCCGGCACGTCATGCGTGACGACCGCGCCGGCGCCAATCATCGCGTAACGACCGATATCGAGGCCCGGGATGATCACGGCGGCCGCGCCGATCGATGCGCCGCGATGCACCGTCGTCTTCCCGATGGTC
>DASQAX010000324.1:0-3404 GCA_035635535.1 Vicinamibacterales bacterium
ATGCCACGAATGGGCGAGATCTGCGCCAGGTTGGGAAGCGGCGTGGCGGTAAACGTGCCGTTGCCGTTGTTCTGCAGATACAGGCTCGCGAATGTGTCGGTCTCGTAGTGGAGCGCGCGCTTGAGCTGCGCGGGCCGGAAAATCTGGTCCATCGCCGCCGTGGAAAACGCCGTGAAGCTCGGGAACTGCACCCCGATCGTATAGATCTCCTCGCCCAATGCGATGACACTCGCCATTGGGTAGTCGCGGCCCTTCTCCCCCTCGGTGAGCACGATGTCGGTCTGCTGATTGCCCGTGAAACTCCCTGCCCAGATCCCGAACCGGCTGTCCGGGGACGTGGTGTACGTGTGATTCAAGCCGAGATTGCCGGCGACGAGATCGGGACGGCCGTCGTGGTTGAAGTCGCCCACCGCGAGCGCGTACCAGCGACCCCGCGTCGGTCCCAGCCCCATCGCGGCCGTCACGTCGCGGAAGCCGCCGGTCGCCTCATTCTTGAAGAACTGCAGCGGCATCCACTCGCCCGCCGTCACGAGATCCGTGCGCCCGTCGCCGTCGAAATCGATCCAGACTGCGGCGGTGACCATGCCAAAGGGCCGGGCCAGCGCCGGGCACACGCTGTCGGTGACGTCGGTGAACCGGCCGCCGTCGTTGCGCAGCAGGTAACTGCGCGCGGGATAGGGATAGTTGCGCGGCACCAGGCGTCCCCCGACGAACAGGTCGGGCTTGCCGTCGCCCGTGAAGTCGCCGGCCGCGACCACCGCGGTACTGGTGAGCATCGGGGGCAGCGCCGCGCTGTCGCGCACCAGGCGGCCGCCGCCACGATTGATGTAGAGACGATCCTGCAGCTTCCGCGACACCGGCGTGAGCTGGTAGCCGCCGCTCGCCACGTAGAGGTCGAGCCGCCCGTCCCCATTCGCGTCGAACAGCGCGGCGCCCCAGTTCTCGAAACCGGTATCGGCCGTCCACGTGCTTTCTAGGCGACCCGAAGCCTTTTGCAGGAATAGCCGGTCGCCGACGAAAACGTCCTCGCGACCATCGCCGTCGACATCGCCCACGGCGAGCGGCGGTCCCTGGCTGGACGGCTGATCGGGCAGCAGCGGCTGGATCGTGAAATCGACCGAGGCCGGCCGGGGCTGGGCGTAGCGGGGCGCGGTGATGGGTTGGAATGCGAGGGAGCGGGGAGCAGGGAGCGGGGAGCTGTCGCGACGCAAAGCGTCGCTCTGTTTCAGGGACCACGTCGTATCGACCGGCAAGTTGGTCAACACCTGAGTGCGCCCATCGGGCCAGGCTATCGCCAGCGTATCGATGCGCGTGGCTGCGCCGAGTCCCGCGTGCAGCCGGTCATCGACGCTGGAGGTGTAACCCCGATAGGGTGATTGATAGAGGTACTGCCGCGCGCCGCCCGCGCTGAGGGTGACCGCCGCGCCGATGCCGCGCAGATTGGGCGAGTCGCCCTGCAGCTGGATCGTGAGAAAGTGATTGCTGGCGCCGACGTTTTCGTAGATGGCGGCGGGCGCGTCCATGTTGTTGACGACCAGGTCGAGTTTGCCGTCGTTGTTCAGATCGGCGTAGGCCGCGCCGTAGGAGAACCCCGGCTGATCCATGCCCCACGCCTGGCTGCGGTCGCTGAACGTGAGGTCGCCGTTGTTCCGGAACAGGTAATTCGGCACGCGGTAGGCCGGCAACTTGTCCAGCAGCTCCATCTGGCGGCGGCGGTTCTTCGCGCGCTGCGCCGCGAAGACGGCGACCTTGTAATCGGTGTCGTTGACCCCTTTGGGATAGCCGTTGCTGACGAAGAGATCCTTCAGCCCGTCGTTGTCGAAGTCGGCGAGCAGCGGGCTCCAGCTCCAGTCGGTGTACGCGACCCCAGCCATCCGGGCGATCTCGCTGAACACGACCCCGCTATCCGGTGTGACGCCGTTGTTCAGCTGCAGGGCATTCTCCTCGTAATCGATGCGGAACCCGCGATGCTCCAGATCCACGACGTTGCCGTAGGTCAGGAACATGCTCACGCGCTTCCGTCCCGCCCACGCCGGCGGCATCATGTCCGCCTGCACGATGTCGGGCCGGCCGTCGCCGTTGAAATCGGCGATGTCCACGCCCATCCCCGCATAGCTCGTATGCTTCAGCCAGGCGCCGGCCATGTTACGAAACGTGCCGTTGCGCTGGTTGATGTAGAGGACGTCGTTGGGGGTGATGTCGTTCGAGACGTAGACGTCGGGCCAGCCGTCGCCGTTGATGTCGGCGACGGCGACGCCCAGGCCGTAGCCGACATCGCGCAGGATGCCCGCCGCCGCCGACACGTTCGTGAATGTCCCGTCGCCGTTGTTGCGATACAGTTCGTTATAGCTGTTGGGGCTCTCCCCCTGCACGCCGGGCGGGAGAAACGCCAGCTGCCCGCGTACGAAGTCGTATGGGGAGTTGTTCAGCAGAAAGAGATCGAGGTCGCCGTCGCGGTCGTAGTCGAGGAACACCGCATGCGTCGTGAAGCCGCTGTCGGCGATGCCGTACTGGGCCGCGGCCTCGGTGAAGGTGCGGTTGCCGTTGTTGATGAACAGCAGATTGGTGCGCTCGGCGGGCGTCGTCCATTCCGGCCCGGACCTGGAGACGTAGATGTCGAGCCAGCCGTCGTGGTTGATGTCCACCATCGTCACGCCGCTGGCCCAGCCGTGCGTCGCGACGCCGGCCGCCGCGGTGATGTCCTCGAAGCGCATGTCGCCTTTGTTCAGGTACAAGCGGCTCGAGACCATGTTGCCGGCGAAAAACAGATCCGGCAGCCCGTCGTTGTCGATGTCGCCGACGCCGACGCCGGCGCCGTTATAGATGTAGGCGTCCGTCGCCGCGTTGAGCGAGTCGGTGGGCCTGATCGTGTTGGCGAACGTCACGCCGGTGTGGCGCGGCGTGAGCAGCTTGAAGAGCGGCGGCGCCGATTCATGGCCGCACCCGCTGACAAGCAACAACACCGCAAGAGTGAGCAGCCGTCTCATTTGGGAAGGCGCGTGTTGTACTCGGCGACGTAGCGGCGATGCGCGGGGTCATCGGGATAGCGCAGCTCCGCGCCGTACGGGTAGTGGGTCGCCGCATGGAAGGGCAGCGGCTCCACCGTTTGTCCCGCCGCGGTGTGCAGATCGGCGTCCTTCATCCACGCGACGTTGTACAGCAGGAAGTCCCGCCTCCAGCGGGCGGGGAGAGCCGGCGCGGCGGACTCGGCAAACTCGAGCGACATCTCGTCACCCGAGGCGATGATCACGGTCTGGTCGTCGGCGGCGTCGAGCAGCGGCAGCACGTCGCCGTAGCGCGTGAAGTGCCCGCCGACGGGCAGCCACGGCGACTGCTTCGACACCTGGGAATAGTCGAACCAGAACGGCCCGTAGCGCCCACCCTTCCGGAAGACGCGCGACCAG
>DASQAX010000325.1:0-2618 GCA_035635535.1 Vicinamibacterales bacterium
AGCACGGTGATGAACGCATTCAACCGCGGCTGCAGCTCCTCGATGCGCGCCAGGCACGCCTCGACGACTTCGACGGCCGAGATGTCGCGCGCGCGCAGGCGCGGCGCGACATCGGCAATACGCGGGAATGCGCGCATCCGTGAATCTTGACACCGTTCGACGGGCCGGACGCGTCCGCTCCCGGGCTCGTCGCGATTGGCCCGGGATGGCATCGGCGTCGCTCAACGCGCGTTCGCGGTGCTGCGCACCAACGTCCCCGAGGTCCTCGCGATCCGGTCCGACTGGCGCGAGACTTCCGTCCTGACCCTCCACAACTTCTCCAATCACGAGCAGAAGGTGCGGCTGCGCGTCGGCGCGCCGCGCGATGAGTTGCTCGTCGAAGTGTTCGACGGCCGGCACAGCCGCCGGCAGAACGACGGGCAGCACCGCATCACGCTCGACGGGTACGGGTGGCGGTGGTTTCGCGTCGGCGCGCCCGACAACGTCCTCGATCGCAGCGACCTGTCGGGGCTGCGCCACGACCCGCCGAGCGCGCGGGATCCCGGAAAACCCTGATATATTCCGATCTCCCCCATCGGCTCGACGGGGCGAACCGGAGGAGATGGAATGCGCGTGATTTCAGCAGTGGCAGCGGCGCTCGTGCTCTCGCTCGCGACGCCGGCTCTGGCCCAGGAAGACTGGGACAACTTCAAGTTCCCCGAGGACGGCTTCGAGGTGAACTTCCCCGGCAAGCCGAAGGTCGAGACCACGACCTGGATGTCGCAGTACCGCTACAACCTGCCAGCCAAGGTCTACAGCGCGACGCACGGACGCGAGCGCTACTCCGTCACCATCGTCGACTACCGCGTGCTGCCCAAGATGGGCGAGGCACGCTCGAAGCAGTGCCCGGCTGGCGCGGAGACCTGCATCGGGACGCAGGACGGCCGCCGCGGCGGCATCATCGGCTTCGGCTACTGGAAGATGGACGTGCGCGGCGCGCTGACCTACGCGGCCCTGAAGTTCGTCCAGCGCCCGGGCGCGAAGGTCACCGACATGAACCTGCAGTTCGAGCAGGTCGTCGAGGGCCTCTTCATGCAGCTGACCAACGCTGACGAGTCGCGTACCTTCGGCTACATCACCATGCACGAGAACCGCCTGTACATCTTCGAGGGGACGGTGCCGAAGGGAGCGCCGGAGCCGGGGCTGTTCCAGGGATCGGTCGGCATCGTGGACAGCAAGGGCGGCAGCATCCGCTACACCGACTACTACTCGAACGCGATTCACGGCCTGCGGCAGCAGGAGCCTCCGGCGTTCCGCGTGGACGGCGGACAGCCGCAGACGTGGCCGGCCAGCTCCGCGCTCACGGATCCGAACCACGCCGGCGGCATGGATTCGGCGCCGATTGCAGGCCCGGGCGCGCCGGCCGCGGCGCCGCCACCGGCACCGGCGCCTCGGTACTAGCGTTCGGTGGTTCGTGGGTTCGTGGGTTCGACGGTTCGTGGGTTCGGGGTGCGCAGGTTCGGGGTGCGTGGGTTCGGCGTGCGCGGGTTCGTGACATGCAAGACGTAGACGTCGGCGCCGAACAATTCACCGACGAAGACCGCCTCTACTCCGGCTCGCGTTTCCGTGACGTCGTCGATGCGCTCTTCGCGAACCCGTACCAGAAGGTCTGGGGTCGCGAAGGCGAGCCGCCGCTTCCCGACACCGAAGTCACCATCAAGACCGTGTTTGGCGGACTGCTGTCGCGCGGCAGGCCGCCGCGCTTCGAACGCGCGTCCGAGCGCTCGCTCGATTCCGCCGCCGACCTGCGGTGGGGCCCCGATCGAAAAGGCTTCAGGCGGTTCCTTCACCCGGACGGCGTCTGCCTGCTCGGCCGATGGCAGATTACCGAAGACACTCCGTACACCGGCTACTTTTCCCGCGGGAGCTCGGCGCTCGTGGCCGCGCGGTTCTCGAGCGGCGCCGGAGGATCGCGGCGAGGGCAGGTTCGATCGATGGCGCTCGTCGGCAAGCTGTTTCCGACGACCGACCCGGACCACGCGGCGCCGCTGCGAACGGCGAACTTCATCACGCAGGAGGACATCGGCGGCACGAGCACGGTGTCCATCAACGACGCGGAACTGCGGAACGCCCCTGACGTGACGGTGTTTCGCCGCGGTCCGGCTGGAACGATCCTGATCAAGGTGGCATCCGTGTTCCAGCGCGTGGACCAGGAGCCGACCATCCGCCAGGTCTATCCGATCGCGGAGCTCGGCAAGCCCGCGAACCAGCCGACGCGGGCGCCGCAGTTCATGCGGCTGCTCGTGGCCCCCGGGCAGCCGGTGATTCCCGGCGCCGGCCTCGACGTCCGCGACGAGGTGATGGCCCATATCTTCGACCGCGGCGATCCGGCGCCGAAGCGGACGCTCACGTTCACCATCGAGGTCACCGACGACGGGAAGACATCGGGCTCGCCGTTCCGCGTGCGCCGCACGTTCGCGAACTGGCGACGCATCGGGACGATGGTGTTCGACAACGCGGTCATCTCGTACAACGGCGACGCGGTCATCCACTTCACGCACCCGACGTGGCGCAAGGATCGCAACGACCCGTCCACCGCGACCCGCATCAACGGGATGAAGGTCCGGTAACGCGGGGCC
>DASQAX010000326.1:0-2453 GCA_035635535.1 Vicinamibacterales bacterium
GAACACGCGGTCGACGTTCATGCGCGAGCGCGCGCTCGGCGAGGCCGGCATCGCGCCGGCCGCCGAGGGATCGCGCTCAGCCGGCGAGTGGGCGCGCATCGACGTGACCGCCGTCAAAGTCGGCGGCATCGATCGCACCGCTTCCAGGCGCTTCATCGCGCCCGACGATGACAACGCAGATGACGAGACGGTGATGTCGGTCCCGCTCGTCGAGCCGATCGCGCCCGGTGCGGCCGCGCAAGTCGACGTCGCGTGGACTGCGCACGTGCCGCGGACGTTTGCGCGGACCGGAGCGATCGGCAACTTCTTCTTCATCGCGCAGTGGTTCCCGAAGCTCGGGGTGCTGCAGGAGGAGGGGTGGAACTGCCACCAGTTCCACGCCAGCACCGAGTTCTTCTCGGACTTCGGCATCTACGACGTGTCGCTGACGGTACCGGCCGACTGGGTGGTCGGGGCCACGGGGGTCCGGCGCAGGCTGCGTTTCGACAACCCGCGCAACACGGCGACGCACCGGTATTACCAGGAAGATGTGCACGACTTTGCGTGGACCACGAGCCCGGACTACCTCGAGCGGACGGCGCGTTTCGAGCAGCCCGGGCTGCCGCCGGTCGACATGCGGCTGCTCCTCCAGCCGGAGCATGCGAATCAGGCGGAGCGCCATTTCGACGCGACGCGCACCACGTTGAAGTACTACGGCGAATGGTTCGGCCCGTATCCCTACCGCCACATCACCATCGTCGACCCCGCGTATCAGAGCGGCGCGGGCGGCATGGAGTATCCGACGCTGTTCACGGCCGGCACGCGCTGGCTCGCGCCGTCGCGCGTCACCACGCCGGAAGGCGTCACGGTCCACGAAGCGGGCCACCAGTTCTGGTACGGCATCGTGGCCAACAACGAGTTCGAGGACGCGTGGATGGACGAGGGCTTCAACACGTTCTCCACGGCACGCGCGGTCGCGCAAGCCTACGATCCGAATTATCTGGCGCTGCGCTATTTCGGCGGCTTCATCCCCTGGGTGTTTCGCGACATCGAGCTCAGTCGTGAGACCGAAGGCAACCGTCTGGCGGGCTATCGCCGTGACGCGAAGAGCGACGCGCAATCGACGCCGTCGTTCAGGTACTTTCCGGCGACCGGCGGCAGCATCACGTACAACAAGACGGCGCTGTGGCTGAACACCATGGAGCGCTGGCTCGGATGGCCCACGCTGCAGCGCATCCTGTCCACGCATTTCGACAGGTGGCAGTTCAAGCATCCGGCGCCGCGCGATTTCTTCGACGTGGCCAACGAGGTCTCCGGCCGGGATCTCGACTGGTTCTTCGATCAGATGTATCTGAGCTCGAACGTGTTCGACTACGGCGTGCAGGATCTGAAGAGCGGTCGCGACGGTGACCACTACCGCACGAGCCTTGTCGTGCGGCGCTTTGGCGAAGCGCTGTTTCCGGTCGATGTGCTCGTGACGTTCGCCAACGGCGAGCGCGTCACGGAACACTGGGACGGGAAGGATCGGTGGAAGCTCTTCACCTACGCTCGAACCGGCCCGGCGGTCTCCGCGCAGGTGGATCCGAACCGCGTGCTGCTGCTGGACGTCGACCGGACGAACAACTCGAAGACGCTCGAGCCGAAGGGCGCGCACGCGGCGACCAAATGGTCGCTGAAATGGATGGTGTGGCTGCAGGATTGTCTGCTGTCATGGGCGGCGCTCGCATGAGCGGCGCGGACCAGCGAAGCGAGTCCGAGCATCTCCGCCAGGGCCAAGGCGGTCAGTTGGAGCCTGACGCGAAGGCGGAAAGACCGGCCCTGCAGTTGCGCCGCGGCGCCTTGGGCGCCGCGATCGACGGCATCCGGCGGGTGACTCGCGCGCCCGCGATCCTGCTGGGCGTCTGGGCGCTCACGCTCGGCGTCAGCCTGCCGCTGGCGCTGGCGCTGCGCGGCATGCTCGCTCAGCACCTGGGCAGCAGCCTTGCCGCCGACACCGCGGCAAGCGGCGTGAACTACGACTGGATGCAGGAGTTCGGCAATCAGGCCACCGGACTCGGCGTGACCTTCAAGCCGACGATCATCGGCTTCGGCGCGGTGCTCGACAACCTGAGCGCCTTCCTCGACAACGCATCGCGGCCGATCGTCATCGTCGGCGCTGCGACGATCTACGTGATCATCTGGATCTTCGTCGCCGGTGGCATTCTCGATCGGTACGCGCGCGATCGCGCGACGCGGGCGTACGGGTTCTTCGCCACGTCCGGCGTCTTCTTCTTCCGGTTCATCCGTCTCGCCGCCGTGCAGTGGGTGGTCTACGGCGTGCTGTTCGGCTCGCTGCACCCGTGGCTGTTCAATCGACTGTATCCGCGGATCACGCACGAGGTATCGGTCGAGCGGACGGCCTTCCTGGTCCGCGCGGCCTTCTACCTCGCGTTCGGCGTCCTCGTTGCGGCCTGCGCGATGATCTTCGACTACGC
>DASQAX010000327.1:0-15661 GCA_035635535.1 Vicinamibacterales bacterium
CCTCGGGGCAGTGCTGGCCCGTCGCCGTCGGACCGTTCAGCGGTCCCTTGCACTTGCGGCGATCGAAGCTGGCGGGCTGGCCGCTCGAGAGCACCGTCCAGACGACGCCGTTGCCATCGACGTCCATGCCGCGCGGCGCGAAGCCCTGCGTCGCGGCCTTCGGGTTGTTCCACGGGATCTCGTAGATCTCGGACAGCGCGGTGTTGGTCGGGTCGGGTCCCGGCACCACGCGAACGACCGAGCCGGGCATGCCGAGCACCGATCCCCACACGGACCCGTCCGGGGCCGGCGCCACGCCGTAGAAGCCGCCCTGGATCCGTTTGTCCTTGGTCGGGTCGATCGGATCCATGATGCCGACATACGCGTCGCGCTTGCCGTTGCCGTTGGTGTCGAGGACGAACGGCGCCCACCCCTGGGCCTGCGCTTCGTCGTGCGTCCGGTCGTAGACGCGCGTGTCGAACCAGCCGATCACCGGGCCGCTTCCAGTGAACCACAGCTTGTCGTTGTCGTCGAAGTTCAGGTGATGCGTGCCGAAGCACGTATCGACTGCCGTCATCTTCTTCGTCTTCGGGTCCCACATCTGCATCTGGCGGTTGTTCTGCGCGATCGGCACCACCTTGGCGGACGGGTGGCTGCCCCCTTCGCGGCAGTACGCGGCGGTCTCACCCGGGCGGATGCGGGCGGCCACCCAGACACGCGCCTGCTTGTCCATCGCGAAGCTGTGCGACACCGACTGGCTGTTCCAGATCACCTCGTCGCCCCAGTACGCGGAGGGCGCCGCCGGCGGCTGGTCGGCCGCGCTCGGCGTCTTCGGATCGCGCACGACGAGCGCGACCTGCGTCGCCGAGTTGTCCGCGGGGTTCACGACGGGGAGGAACTGCGTGCTCTCCTCGGTCGCGCCGTAAATCGGGCCGTTGGCGTTGACCGTGGGGTTGCGCTTGTCGCTCGAGATCTCGTCGTGCAGGTACGTCTTGTCGGTGCCGTAGTCCCACATCGTGATGACGATGTTGCGTTCCCGTCCGGTCGGGCGCGCCGGCGCGGCCGCGGGCAGCTCACCGCGCGCCACGCGGTCGGTCCAGTCGGCGTACATCTGCAGCGCGCGGGTGCGGCCGACCTGCGTGAAGCGCGCGCTCATCGCGCCGCCCGCCTGGCCGGACTGGATGCGCCGGTCCCATGCGGCCACCGAATCCTCGAACGAGCCGAGCGCCTTCGGGATCTCGCGGGTCGCCTTGCCGCCAATCTGGTGGCACGCGGTGCAGGCATCGGTCGCGACGATGTTGCGGACCCACTCACCCTGGCTCTTGATGTTCTGCGCGATGCCGTTGCCGCCCGGTCCGCTGCCCGTGCCCGGGAAGTCGCTCTTCGGCGGCAGCTGCATCATCGACCACCAGTACTGCGCCGGGTAGTACTGCGCGGCGGCGGCCGCGTTCGGCGCGGTGACCGCGGTCAGGTTCACCGCCTTGCCGGGCGTCGCCTTGACCTTCGGCGAATCGACGAGCCCGTACCCCCGGACCCACACGTCGTAGGTCCCCTTCGGCAGGTCGGGCAGCACGTACCGTCCCTGGTCGTTGGTCACGACGATCTTGATCAGGCGCGTCGGGGTATCGCGCGTCTCCGCGACCACCCAGACGCCCGCTTCCGGTCCGCGGGCGCCGGTGACGACGCCGCCGATGTCGTCGTTGTCGATCGCGACCGCCCCGCCCCCCTGTTGGGCCCGGAGCGTGGTCAGCGAGATCGCCAATCCCAGGACGAAGCAGAGCAAGACGATCAGGCGCGTCATCCTCATATCGAGCCTCCTAGCGTGCCCCGCCGACGCACCGATACCCCCCTGGCGCGAGAGCGGGCGCCGTGAGTGTGCTCCCCGCCAGTCTGTGCAGTCAAGGACCTTCGGCACTACTATAGGAGCCTTCCATGCACCGCAGGTCGGCAGTTGCGGTCGTCGTCGCGCTCCTCGCGCTCGGGATAGGCGCTGCGGCGGGCATCGCGTACGCGCAGCAGATCTTCAGCGGCTACTACGGCTACACGCCGCCCAGGTTTCCGACCGCCAACAGCTTCAAGGGCGCCTTCAACATGTGCCGCGTCATGTTCACGAGCAATCGCCGTGAAAAGCGCGGCTGGGACACCGACTACCCGGGCGCCGACATCAACTTCAGCGTCCGCCTCGGCGAGCTCACCCGCACGCGGGTCACCAAGCAGCCGAACCATTCCGACCCCGAGTACGTCGTCGTCCGTCTGACGGACCAGGCGCTGTTTCAATGTCCGTTCGTCCTGATGGAAGACGCGGGCACCGCCATCTTCAACGACCAGGAGGTGAAGCAGTTCCGCGAGTACTTCCTCAAGGGCGGCTTTGCGTTCGTGTCGGATTACTGGGGGCCGCTGGCGAAAGATCAGTTCGACGAGGAGATCGGACGCGTGCTGCCGCGCGAGAAGTATCCGATCGTCGACCTGCCGATGAATCATCCCATCTGGCACACGCAGTTCGAGCTCAAGCACCTGCCGCAGATGTCGTCGATTCAGTCGTGGCGGCGGAGCGGCGGCGGCACGACCGAGCGTGGCGTCTCGCCGGGCACCCAGAACGCGCGGGCCGTCGTCGACGGGAAGGGCCGCATCATGGTCGTCATGATCCACAACGACGACATCCCCGACGGTTGGGAGCGCGAAGGCGAGGAGAAGGAGTATTTCCTCAACTTTTCGCCCGATGCCTATTCAGTCGGGATCGACGTTCTCCTGTACGCGCTGACGCACTGACCGGGCGGGTCTGAAGACCCGCCCCTACACTGATGAGAGCACTGATTATGAAAACCGCGCTACTTTTCTTGTTGATGTCATCGGTTGCCTTCGCCCAACAGGTGACGAAGAAAGAGATCCCCGGCATCTCGACGTTCGCGCAGCTGGAGACGACCATCGCGTGCGGCGGCGCGACAAAGCCCGAAGCCATCCGCGAGGTCGCGAAGATGGGCTTCAAGTCGGTCATCAACCTTCGTCTCGCCAGCGAGCAGGGCGCGCAGGTCGAGGAGGAGGGCGAGGCGGTGAAGGCGGCGGGCATGAGGTACGTCCACTTGCCGTTCGATGCGCAGAACCCCGACGCGCACCTGATCGACAACTTCATCGCGGCGGTCACCGCGCCCGCCAATCAGCCCGCGTACGTGCACTGCGCCGCCGGCGGCCGCGCCGCGTCGCTCTGGATGGTGAAGCGCGTGCTCGCCGACGGCTGGGACGAGCAGCGCGCGCTCACCGAGGCCAACGCGCTGGGCCTCAACGATCGCTTCCGCCCGTTCGCGCTCAACTACATCCATTCCCATGGCAAGTAAGTCACGGCGATCGTTCGTCGCACGGATCGGCATGGGTGGCCTCGCCGCCCTCGTTGCGCCGGACGCGCTCGCGCAGTCCTCTTCCTCCGAACGCAGAGGCGCACCTTCAGGTGCACCCGCTTCCGCCGAACGTAGAGGCGCACCTTCAGGTGTGCCCGCCTGGAGCCAGGAGTACTGGGCGCAGAAGGGCGGCGTGAAGCTGTACATGTTCCGCAAGCGGCGCACCGCGCCCAAGGCGGGGGAGCGCCCGCTGCCAGTCCTCTTCCTCGTGCACGGCTCCTCGTTGTCGGGGCGGCCGACCTTCGACCTGGCCGTGCCTGGCCGCGGCGAGTACTCGCTGATGGAGACGTTCGCCGGCTATGGCTTCGACGTCTGGACGATGGACTTCGAGGGCTATGGACGATCGTCGCGGACGGAGGGCAACTCGGACATCGCGGAGGGCGTGCGGGATCTGAAGGCCGCGATCGACCTCGTGACGAAGGAGACCGGCCAGCGCCGCGTTCATTTCTTCGGCGAGTCGTCGGGCGGCCTGCGCGCGGGCGCGTTCGCGATGGCCTACCCGGATCGCGTCGATCGCCTCGTCCTCGCCGCGTTCACCTATACCGGTGAAGGCTCGCCGACGCTCACGGATCGCGCGAAGCAGCTCGACTTCTACCGGACGCACAACCGCCGTCCGCGCGACCGCGACATGATTCGCAGCATCTTCACGCGCGACAAGGCGGGGACCGCCGATCCCGCGGTCGCCGAAGCGCTCGCGGAGGCGGAGATGCCGTTCGGCGACAGCGTGCCGACGGGGACGTACCTCGACATGTCGGCGAATCTTCCGGTCGTCGATCCGCTCAAGGTCCACGCGCCGGTGCTGCTCGTGCGCGGTGAGTACGACGGGATTGCGACCGAGGACGATCTCGTCAGCTTCTTCCGGAAGCTGCCGAACCGCGATCGTCAGCTGATCGTGCTGCCGGGAATGTCACACTCGGTGGTGCTCGGCCTCAATCGCGATCAGCTGTGGCACGTGATGCGCAGCTTCCTGCAGATGCCGCAGCGCCACGACACGCTCGCGACCAGCTAGCGTCTATCCACCGGTCCGGGCATGGTGCGCAATCCGTTCCATTACGGATTGCGCAACGTGATCGAGAGCGCCTGCGCGGACGGCAGCGTCCGGGTTGAGCCAGTCATTCCTGAATCCTGTAGCTGACGCGAAGGCCCGTCATGGCGAAGAGTTCCCGGCGCCGCGGGATTTTCCGCGAGGCGCCGCCGGCCTCTCACGCGCGTCGCGGGTAAACGCATCGCAAATCCGCACGGAAGACCAAAGCGCGGCGGCGGCACATCCGTTGCCCTGCAGTACCGCAAGGCGGCGGACGTCATGTTCGACTGGTTCGACGACAAGGCCAGGAAACGTTCGTAAGGGAGGTGTGCGATGCGACGCTCAACACCCCTTGTGAGAATCACGGCGGGCCTCGTGCTGCTCGTCGCGGCACTGGTGACTGGAACCGCCGACCGCGTCCGCGCGCAGCATGCGGTGTTCGACGAGGACGCGGCACTGCGGCAGTTCCAGGAGCGGGTCGAGAGCTACGCGTCGCTGCATCGCAGGCTGTGTCCGCCGCCGGCGGCGGTCACCGGCACCGACCCGATCTCGAAGCTGCTGACGCGGAACTACCTGGCGGCGGCCATCCGCGGCGCGCGCCGGTATGCACAGCAGGGCGAAATCTTCACGCCGGGGGTCGCGACGCTGTTCCAGTGGAAGCTCGCGGATTCCATCGGCGAGCGCGACGGCGAGACGTTTCTCGTCGAGCTCAATGGCGGCGAGCCGATGCCGCGCGGCATGCATCCCGACGTCAACGAGCCGTACACGATGACGCCGCTCTACCGGATTCCGCCCGAGGTGCGCCTCGGCCTGCCACCGATCCCGGCGGAGCTCGACTACCGCATTGCGGCCCGCGACCTCGTGCTGTGGGACATCTACGCCGGCGTCGTCGTCGACTTCGTGCCCGATGTCCTGACGTCGCGTCTTGCGACCGAGTGAGACAGAAGGAGCACGCCATGACCGACCGAACCGAACGCGCCGTCTTGAATCATCTGATCGAAACCTGCAAGGACGCCGAGCGCGGGTTCCGGCATGTCGCGGCGCATGCGTCGGACCCGGCCGTGAAGTCGCTCTTCCTCGACATCGCGTCGCAGCGCGCGCGGTTCGCGGCGGACCTGCTGCCGTTCGCCCAGCGGCTCGGCGGCGCGAACGCGCACGACGGGACCGCCGCGGGCGCGCTGCACCGGACCTGGATCGACCTGCGGAGCGCGGTCTTCCACAACGACGCGGTCGCCATCATCCACGAAGCCGAGCGGGGCGAGACGTTCTCGCGCGGCGTGTACGAGAGCGCGCTCGACGGCCTGCTGCCGCCGACCGCGCGCGACCTCGTCGAAACGCAGTATGCCGAGCTGCGGAAGACGGCCGAACGTCTCCGCGAGCTGACCACCTGCTGAATAGTTCGAGCGGAGCCGCGGGAATTCCCGCAGCCAGCCCCGGCGCGGCACGCCCTCCGCGTCGAAATCCGCTCGCGTGCGCGCGGGCCCGCGAGGTACGCGGGTTGCTCTCATTACTCCCGGTTGGGGATTCGTGGTTTCCAGGGTTCTGCAGGAGGTGTGTGATGGCACGCCCCAGGGAGATGAGGGTCGCCGAGCCCGGCGCGTTGCTGCGCCGGATGTTCCGCGATCTCGATCCATGGCTCGAATCGCGGTTCCCGCTCGCGGGCCTGCGGAAGGCGTATGCGGACGTGCCGTGGCTGCCGCCGATCGAGATGCGCGAGCGCGATCGCCAGCTCGTGATCACCGTGGACCTCCCCGCGTTGAAGAAGGAAGAAATTGGCGTCAACCTGAGTTCCGAGGGGCTCGCCATCGAAGGCGAGCGGACGCACGACGCCGAGCGCAGGAACGACGAGTGGTTCACGACCGAGCGGGCCTACGGGCGGTTCTACCGCATGGTGCCGCTGCCCGACGGCGTGGATTTCAAGGAGGTCAAGGCGACGTTCAGGAACGGCGTGCTCGAGATCTCGGTTCCCATTCCCGCAGCGGCCGCGAGAGCGCCGTATCGAGTGCCGGTTGAAGGGGAGCCGCAGGCGACCACCGTCACGGTTGCTGCGTGACGGTTGGTACCCATCGCCTCGTCTGATCCCGACACGCCGGCGGGCGCGGGGAGCCCTTCCCCGCGCCCGTATTTTTTTGCCGTCGCGAGCGTTTTATTTCCGGAGGATCCGGGAGTAGCCGCCGGCGATCAGCGCGGCCACGTCCGCAAGCGTCCGCGGCAGGGTCAGGCCGCCCGGATACGCCAGGTACCGCGACTGCCAGTCCGGGTGGAACTTGTCCTTGTAGGCGCGCAGCCCCTGGAAGTTGTAGAACGTCTCGCCGTGCGTGTAGAGAAACGAACCGAGCCGCGTCCAGAGCGGCGCGATCGGCGATCGCTCGAACCCCGAGAGCGGCGCCATGCCGAGCGAGAACGAGCGATACCCCTGCTGCTTCCCCCATCGCATCACGTACACCATGAGGCCTTCCATGACGCCGTTCGGCGCGTCATGGCGGAAGCGCATCAGGTCCACCGACAGTTCGATCGCCTGCGGTCCCGGCCACAGGTTCGCGAATGCGACAACGCGCCCGTTCTCCTCGACGACCGCGACGGGGAAGCGCTCCACGTAGTCGTCGCGGAAGAAGCCGAGCGAAAAGCCTTTCTCGGCGCCCGCCTTGTGTTCGAGCCAGTCGTTGGACACCGCCCGCAACTGGCCGAGGATTGATGGAACGCCGGCCGGGCAGACCACCCGGCACGACGCGCCGTGATGCTCGAGGTGGCGGAGCGCGTGGCGCAGCGGCTTGCCGCGCGAACCCTCGAGGCAGAACTGCGAGAGATCGACGACCGCCTCTTCACCCAGTTTGACGAACGTCAGCCCGAAGTCGGCGTACTGGTGCAGCGACTCCTTCCTGATCTCGTAGAAGACCGGCGTCGCGGCGTAGTCGTCGCAGCGCTCGAGGAAGAGACGGATCAGGTGTGCGTGCAGGCCTGCGGGCCCCACCGGATCCCCAAGCGCCACCCACGTCCGCCCTTCGACGCCGTACATCACGAACCCTCGCCGCTGCTCGTCGAAGAGCAGCGCCTTGTCGCGCAGGTAGACGAGATACGCGGAGGCGGTCGTCTGCGTCGTGACGATCTGCGTGGCGGCGTCGATGGCGGCGTCGGTCGGGTGCTCCGCCTCGTGCCGGGCGGGCGAGACGATCCGCGAGACGGCGAACAGCAGCACCGCCACCGCGGATCCGACCGACGCGCGAAGGAACCGCGATGCCTCGCCGTGCAGCTCGAACTGCCACCAGAGCTCGTTCGAATACGCCACGTGCTTGAAGGCGAAGAGGCCGAGCCAGACGGACGCGCCGAACGCCCCGGCCACTGCGAGGGCCCAGCCCGGGGAGAATCGCGTGTCGAAGAAGGCCGCGCGGCGGTCGAAGGCCGGGCGCGCGCGCCACAGCACGAGCAGGACGAAGGCGAGAATGGTCGCTTCCTCGATGTCCGCACCCTTGAGCAGCGAGGCGGCGATGCCGGCCGCGACCGCGGCGACGGTCAGCCCCCACGCGCCGTCGAGCCGTCGCGCAAGCCCCTGCGACAGCAGAAGCAGCGCGGCGCCCACGACGCTGCCGAGGAAGTGCGACGCCTCGATGATGCCGAGCGGGAGCAGGCGATTCAGGAGCGCCAGCCGGCCTTCCGCGGCCGGTGTCGCTCCCGAGAACAGCAGCACGACCCCCGCGAGGAACGTGAAGACCGCCAGCACGCGCGGCGTGAGCTGTTCGGTCAGCCAGTCGAACGCCGCGCCGACGCGGGCGGCCTGCGCGCGGCGCTGCGAGATCTCGTCGGCGACGAGCGTCACGAGCGCGATGCTGAGGGGCAGAAAGTAATAGACCGCCCGGTACGCGATGAGCGACGGCAGCAGCGCACCCGACGTGAAATACGGACGTAGCAGCAGGATCATGAGGCCCTCGAACACACCGACGCCGCCCGGCACATGGCTCGCCAGGCCGAGCAGTTGCGCCACGAGAAACGCCCCGAGGAAGGCGAGCAGCGGCGGACCTCCGGGCGGCAGCAGCGCGTAGAGTACGGCGCCCGCCAGCACCCAGTCGCACGTGGAGATGGCGAGCTGCGCGACCGCAAGACGGAGGGGCGGCAGCGTCACCTCGAGCCGGGAGAACCGGACCGGGTGCGTCCGCATCCACGCGGCGGCCACGTACGCGACGGCGAGCGATGCGCACAGCCACCCGGCGACGACGACCACGGGGCGCCCCGGGATCTGCAGGTCGTTCGGCAACGGGCTCGTGGCGAGGCTGACTCCGCCAATCAGCAGCAGGCCCAGCCAGAACGTCGTGACGTAGAAGAAGACGATGCGTGAGAGCTCCTCGCCCGTCACGCCCCAGCGCGTGTAGAAGCGGTACCGCACGGACGCGCCGGACACCATCGCGAAACCGACGTTGTTGGCGACGGCATAGGCCACAAACGAGGCGAGCGCCACACGCGCCCGCGCGACGCGCTTGCCGATGTACACGAACGCGAGCAGGTCGTACCCGGTGAGCACCGCGTAATTGAGGGCGGTCAGCCCGAGCGCCGCGGCAAGACGCGGCGGCGGCATCGAGACGAGGTCGCGGGTGAGCGCGAACCACGTCACCTGCCGCAGCTCCGCGCGGAGCACCGCGAGCGCGGCGAAGAACAGGGCGAGGCTGATGACCGCCGGCGCGGCTCGCCGCAGCCGTGCCGCGGCCGTATCGCTCACCGCCGCTGGAAGTGTTGCACCCATTCCAGCGCCTCCAGCAACCGGGCGTCGAATTCCGTCAGGTTGTCGCTGAAGCGATGATTCGACGCGTCGATGACCCAGAGCTGCTTCGGGGCGGCGGCCCGGTCGAAGATGCGCCGCGTGTCGGCGGCCGGCACGAATTCGTCATGCGTCGATTGCACGAGCGCAAGCGGCAGCGGCGCCACGCCGCCGGCGAGCCCGGCCGCGCTGAACACCGGTTCGTTCGGCGGGTGGTGCGTCAGGTAGGTGAGCGAATCCTTCCAGCGCCAGCCCAGCTCGTTCACCTCTGGAAGGCCGATGGCGATGACCCCCGCGATGGCAGCCTTCGTGTCGGGATCGTTGGCGGCGAGCACCGAGAGGCCGGCGCCCTCGGACACGCCGATGAGAATCGGCTTGCGCCCCGTGGCGGCCGACGCAACGCCGGCGAGCACCTTGTAGTCTCCCGGCTCCTCGTAAGGACGCAGCGCCGAGTGCTCCGCGGTAAAACCTGCCAGGTAGGCCTTCGCGTCGAAGCCGAAGACCGAGTATCCGCGGGCCGCAAGCCATTCCGCCACATGTGGGCCAAGATGGATCCACCCGCCGTCGCCGCTCGAGACGATGACGGGCGTTCCGTCGGCCGGTCCATACAGGTGCAGGAATTGCTCGTGTCCCCGAAGGGTTAGTGGGCGCTGGGGTTGCGCGCGCGCCGCGACAGTGGTGGCCGCCACGATCGCGAACGCCACGATGCCCCGCCGTCGATACCAGGCCTGCCTTGTCGTCACACGCGGCTCGATCCGGATGACGAGGTGCACCGGGTGTGCCAGCGGAGAGGGAGCTACTCGCCGTGTGACACCGATCTCAAGCCTTGGGGACACGCGTTTCGCGCGCGGTGAGCAATCTTTACGCGCGGCCTGAACTTTCCGCCGTGATCTCGTGCGAAAACGCCGCGTTTCCTGCGTGAGGGCGGTCCCAGCTCCGCGGTACGCCAGTTGCTCGACACCTGGTATGCCTGACATCCCCACGCCGGAGGCACAGCAGCGCCGCATCGAGGACCTCGTGATGCGCGTCGAGGGTGAGTTCCTCGAAACGCCCGGACTGCGGCTGACGATCCCCGAGGCCGAGCGCCGGTTCGCCATCGACGAAATCACGTGCGAGGCGCTGCTGGACGCCCTTGTCGACGCGTCGGTTCTCTTCAGGACCCGCGACCGCGTCTACGGCCGGCTGTTCCCGCACCACGCCGCGGCGTGACGCCGCGCGCGGGCTGAACGTCGTGCCGAAAATCATCCGGTAGCGGCTACTCTAGTCGGATGATTCCGACGTCATTCGTCGACGTGTTCCTGCGTCTCGCGCTTGCGGCCGGGCTTGGCGGCGCCATCGGGCTGGAGCGCGAATACCGGCGCAAGCCGGCGGGGATCAGGACCAACATGCTGATCGGCCTCGGCTCCGCCCTGTTCGCGATCCTGTCGATCGAGCTGGGCACCGCCGCGGGATCGCCCGATCGCGTCGCGGCCCAGGTGGTGACGGGAATCGGCTTCCTGGGCGCTGGCGCGATCCTTCGGAGCGGCCAGAACGTTCACGGGCTGACGACGGCGGCGACGATCTGGGTGAACTCGGCCATCGGCATGGCCACCGGTCTCGGGCTGTACACCGTGGCGGCCGGCGGCGCAACGCTCACGCTCGTCGTGCTCGCCCTGCTGCCATTGCTCGAACGGGTCTTCGACGAACGCGGCGGCAGCACCGACGATCGACCCTAGAGTCGAAGAGTACGAAGATTGGAGCTTCGTGCTCTTCAGATGCGTGATCTTTCGCGGCGGGCGCGCAGCATTCACCGGCGCCCGGCGCATCCCCGCCAGCGGTGCGCGCCCCGCCGCCTCGAACGCGAGGTACACCTCTTGCCGCCTCAGATCAGTACAGGAGGGCATCATGCGGCTCAGCGAGATCATGACCAAGCCGGTTCACACGATCGGGGCGGCGGAGCCCGCCGCCGCTGCGTGGGAATCGATGCGGCTTCACGGCACGCATCACCTCGTCGTCTCGGGGAACGAGGGGGACATCATCGGCGTCATCACCGAGGGCGATCTTGGCGGAAAGAACGGCGAGATCGTACGCGCTCGCCGGCGCGTCAGCGACCTGATGACCGAGAAGGTCGTCGAGGCGCAGCCGGACATGACCGTTCGCCAGGCGGCGAACCTGATGAGAGGACATGCGGTCAGCTGTCTTCCGGTCGTCGACCAGCGACATCATCTCAAGGGCATCGTGACCGTCGTCGATCTGCTCGAACTACTGGGACGGGGCGCGGAGCGTCCCGTGATTCGGCACCATGTGAAACGCAACGCCCACTGAGGGCACGGTCTTCCGGATGGGGAACCATGAGCGTCGGCACCGCAGACCCGATCGTGCAGCGTGCTCGCGCCGAGTACCTGGAAATGCCCGGCCTGTGCCTGACGGAACCGCAGGCACGGCGTCTGTGGCACCTCGATCCGGCCGCGTGTCATCTGGTGCTCTCGACGCTCGTCGAGGGCGGCTTTCTTCGTGAGACGCCACGCGGCGAATACGTCCGGGCCGCCGGGTCGCCCTCGACGTATCACCGCGGATCGCGAGCCATCAGCGGCCGCTGAGGGGCCGAAGGAACACGCTGACGGCGCGCTTGTTGCTCAACTAGCCTTCAAGTCATCACAGAGCGCCCGCTGAGTGCGGAAAGATTCGCGTGGGCGCGGAATTTTCCGGATCCGAGGTTCACATGAGCGCCCCAACCCTGCTGATCGTGGACGACGAGGACCTGGTCCGCTGGTCGCTGCGCGAGGCCCTGGTCCACGACGGGTATACCGTCCTCGAGGCCCGCACCGCGGCCGAAGCGCTCGAGCGGATCAACGCGTCGATCGACCTGGTCCTGCTCGATTACAAGCTGCCGGACGGGGACGGGCTGACGGTGCTGCGGCGGATCAAGGAAACCACGCCTGAAACGCTGGTCATCCTCATGACCGCGTTCTCGACGGTGGAAAACGCCGTCGAGGCGATGAAGCTGGGCGCGTGGCACTACATCGACAAGCCGTTCAACCTGCAGGAAGTGTCGATGGCCGTCGAGAAGGCGCTGGAGACGGGCCGGCTGCGGCGCGAGGTGCGGACGCTCCGCACGTCGGCGCGCCTCGAGTACGGGCTCGACGCGATTGTCGGCACGTCGCCCGCGATGCTCGAGATCAAGGCGCTGCTCGCGCGCGTCGCGTCGAGCCCCGCCTCCACCGTGCTGCTGACCGGCGAAACGGGCACGGGCAAGGATCTGGCGGCCAAGGCGATTCACTACAACAGCGATCGCGCCGCACGGCCGTTCGTCAACATCACCTGCTCGGCGCTGCCGGAGCAGCTGCTGGAGAGCGAGCTGTTCGGCCACGAGCGCGGGGCGTTCACCGACGCGCGGCAGCAGAAGCGCGGGCTGTTCGAGACGGCCGACGGCGGCACGGTGTTTCTCGACGAGATCGGCGAGATCACCGCCGGGCTGCAGTCGAAGCTGCTGCGCTTCCTCGAGGAGAAGACGTTCAAGCGCGTCGGCGGGCTGGCGGACGTACGCGTCGACGTCCGCGTGATCGCCGCGACGAACCGCGACCTCGAGCAGGAGGTGACGGACGGGAAGTTCCGCGAGGACCTGTTCTACCGCCTCCACGTGATGCCGCTGCTGCTGCCGCCGCTCCGCGAGCGCCAGGGCGACATCCGCCTGCTCACCGACTACTACGTCGAACGGTTCAACCGCGAGTTCCGCAAGAAGGTGCGCGGCCTCAACGACGAGGCGATTGCGCTCCTCGACCACTGCCGGTGGCCGGGCAACATCCGCGAGCTGCGCAACGCCATCGAGCGCGCCATGCTGCTGGTCGATCGCGAGTGGCTGGTGCCGCAGGACTTTCCGTCGCTCATGCGGCACGCCTCGTCGGCCTCGATGTTCCGTCTGCCGCCCGACGGCGTGAACCTGGAGGACGTGGAGCGCCAGCTGCTCGTGCAGGCGCTCGACCGCTGCGGCTGGAACCAGACGCACGCCGGTCACCTGCTGCGCATCAACCGCGACCAGGTGCGCTACCGGATCGAGAAGTTCGGGCTCCGCGCGCACGACGACCACGCGGCGCCGCACGACGCGCGGCTGCGCGTGCCGGCGTAGCCGCCGGGCCGCGCGCAGCCGCGCTTCACGTCGCCCAGCTGGGTTTGCGGTTTCGATGTTGCTCATCGCTATACTGGGACGTGCGGTCCGCCACCATTCTCATTGTCGACGACGAAGCGCTCGTCCGGTGGTCGCTGCGCGAGCGGCTCAACGCCGACGGCTACGACATCCTCGAGGCCGGCCTCGGGTCGGAGGCGCTCGAACGGCTGGCGGCGATCGACAGCATCGATCTCGTCCTGCTCGATTACAAGCTGCCGGACGGCGACGGTCTCACGGTCCTCAAGCGGATCAAGGAGGTGTCGCCGGAGATCCAGGTCATCCTGATGACCGCGTTCTCCTCGGTCGAGACCGCCATCGAGGCGATGAAGCTCGGCGCGTATCACTACGTGAACAAGCCGGTCAATCTCGACGAGGTCGGGATGCTCGTCGAGAAGGCGCTCGAGACCAGCCAGCTGCGTCGCGAGGTCCGCGCGCTGCGATCGAGCCAGGGGCGCGAATACGCCTTCGACGCCATCATCGGATCGTCGCCGGCCATGCAGGGGATCAAGGCGCTGCTCGCGCGCGTGGCGAGAAGCCCCGCGTCCACGGTGCTCCTCACCGGCGACACCGGGACGGGCAAGGACCTCGCGGCGAAGACCATCCATTACAACAGCGACCGCGCCCGGCGCGCCTTCGTCAACATCACCATGTCCGCGCTCCCCGAGCAGTTGCTCGAGAGCGAGCTGTTCGGGCACGAGCGCGGCGCCTTCACCGACGCGCACCAGCAGAAGCGCGGCCTGCTCGAGACCGCCGACGGCGGCACCGTCTTCCTCGACGAAATCGGCGAGATGGCGCCCGGCCTCCAGGCCAAGCTGCTGCGCTTTCTCGAGGAGAAGACGTTCAAGCGCGTGGGCGGCCTGGCCGACCTCCGCGTGGACGTCCGCGTCATCGCGGCGACCAACCGCGATCTCGAGCAGGAGGTGTCGCACGGGAAGTTCCGCGAGGACCTGTTCTACCGCCTGCAGGTGATGCCCATCGCGCTGCCGCCGCTGCGCGAGCGGCACGGCGACATCCCGCTGCTCGCCTCGTACTACATCGACCAGTTCAACCGCGAATTCAAGCGGCACGTGCGCGGCGTCTCGCCGGACGCGCTGAAGATGCTCGAGCAGTATCAGTGGCCGGGCAACATCCGCGAGCTGCGCAACGCCATCGAGCGCGCGATGCTGCTCGTCGAGCACGAATGGCTGCAGCCCGGCGACTTCACCACGCTGACGCGCTCGGTCACGCCGGCCGAGTTCAAGCTGCCCGCCGAGGGCATCAGCCTCGACGAGGTCGAACGTCAGCTGCTCGTGCAGGCGCTCGAGCGGGCGGGCGGCAATCAGACGCAGGCGGGGCAGCTCCTCGGCATCAACCGCGATCAGGTCCGGTACCGCATCGAGAAGTTCGGCCTCACGGTGAAGTCCTAGCAGGCCGGGCCGGATGTCTGGCGCCTCCATCGGCGAGTCGGAGTCAGACGACGGGCGTCACCCGACTCGGAGTCGAACACGCCCCGTAGCCGACTCCGAGTCGAATACAAGCCGTATCCGACTCCGACTCGCAGGTAAGTCGAGCAGAAGGCGTACCACGGGGTGCGGCGGCAACACGCTGCGGATCGACGAGATCCTGCCGTGCGGCAGCGGAATAATCCCGCGGCCGCCGAGCATTCGTCCCCTGCTCGCGCTCCTCTCAGGATTTCGAGACGAATTCCGTGTGGGTGGGGAATTGTCGGCGGGGCCGTCAGACGGCCACCGCCATCCGCAGATCGACGGCGCGTGCCACCTGTTCGTCCGCGACGGCGACCTGGCGCACCGTCAGCACCGGGCAGGGCGCGGATCGCACGACCTGCTCCGCGACGCTGCCCATCAGCAGGTGCGCGAGGCCCGTCCGCCCATGCGTGCCCATCACGATCAGGCCGGTGCCGGTCACCGTGGCGTAATCGACGATCGACGCGGCCGGCATGCCGAGCACCGCTTCCGCGTGCGCGTGATAACGCGACCGGTCGACGAGGTTCATCGACCGCTCGAGCCGTCCGCGCGCGTTCTCGAGCAACGAGGTCCGGATGCCTTCGGTGGACGGCGCGAACCCGTCGGCCACGAAATCGGATTCGGCGGTCGGATCGTCGATGACGTGCAGGATCTGCAGCGACGAGCCGAACTTCGCGGCGAGGATGCGCGCGTACTCGAACGCGGCGTCGGACGGCGGACTGAAATCGGTCGGAACGAGAATTCGGCTGAACATAGGACCTCCCGAACCCGACGAAACGCACCGTCTGTGCCACGACACGCACGAACAGTTCCGCGCACGGTCTGAGCGATCATTCACGCAGACCTGACGCCGGCGCGGAATTTCCCACAATGGTTGCGCGATCTTTCCGCCGCCGCCGCGACCGTGTCCTC
>DASQAX010000328.1:0-2782 GCA_035635535.1 Vicinamibacterales bacterium
ATCAACTACACGTTCGCCGACACCCGAAGCAATTCGCCCGGAAGGTCGGAGGTCCGCTTCGAGCCGTTCCTCGACAACGCGCGCCCCGAGCTGAACGAGGGGCGTTCGGAATTTCACGTCACCCACGTGATGAACGCCAACCTGATCGCCGAGCTCCCGTTCGGGCAGGGGAAGCGATGGTTGAACCGTGGCGGCGTGCGGGACCTGCTGGCCGGCGGATGGCAGGCGAGCACGATCGTTCACTGGCAGAGCGGCGCGCCCATTTCGATCCTCGCGCAGCGCGGCACCTTCAACCGGACCGCGCGCTCGTTCGCGCAGACGGCCAGGACGAGCCTGAGCATGAAGGAGCTGAAGAAGCTGCTTGGCGTGCGGAAGGTGGACGGCAACGTCTACTGGATCGATCCGAAGGTGATCGACCCGAACACCGGCCGCGCCGTCGGCGCCGACACCCTGGCGAACACGCCCGGCTTCCCGGGCCAGGTGTTCTTCAACCCGATGGCGGGCGAAGTCGGCACGCTGCCGATTCTCGCCTTCGACGGCCCGCCGCAGTTCGTCGTGGATCTGTCCGCCTCGAAGCGGGTGAAGGTCTGGAGGTCGGCCGGACTGCAGATCCGCGCGGACCTGTTCAACCTGTTCGACACCGTCAACTTCTACGTCGCCGACGACGACATCAACAGCACGACATTCGGGCGCATCAGCGACACGACGACCGGCGCGCGGCTGCTGCAGCTGGTGGTGAAGCTCGATTTCTGAACGGCATTATTTCGAGATTTTCCTCATGTAGGCTTCGAGCTTGTCGTTCTCGTACCGCACGGTGTTGAGGAAGAGGCTCTCGAGGAGGTAAGCGCGGCGCTCCGCCTCATCCATCTGATCGATCAGGTGCGTGATCTCGCCGGTCATGTCCTCGAACGATCGTTTGAGCTCGCGCCTCGCCGTGACCTCCTGGTAGAGCGCCTCCATGATGGCCAGCAGGTCGCCGTCGAGCGGAACCGTTACGCCGGACGTCGTCTTGATCGTTCGCATGGCTAGGCTCCGAAACTCCTGATCGCCGACGGCTCGTCGGCGTGAATCTCGAGGAAGTTCTGCGCGCCGGTCATCGTCAGCATGGTCTCGACGCGCTTCTGCACGCCGGTCAGCTTGAGGCTGCCCCCCGCGGCGGTCGCCTGGCGGTACAGGTCCATCAGGCAGCCGATCGTGGCGCTGTCCACGTACGTGACGGTCGAGAGGTCGACGAGCAGGTTCTTCTCGCCGCCGGCGATCAGGCCCGTCACGGCGCCGGAGAACTCGGACAGCAGCGGGTACATCAACCGGCTCTCCTGCACGCGGACGATGGCGACGCCCTGCGCGTGGTCGGTGGTGAGATTCATCCTGACACTCCGCTTCTGACTGACGATTCCTGACGCTCACGAAGACGGGCGATCTGCCGCGCGAGTTCCGTGCGGCCGCGGTTGATGCGCGACTTGACGGTCCCCTCGGGGACGCCCAGGCGGTCGGCAATCTCCTGGTAGCTCAGTTCCTGGATGTCGCGCAGCATCACCGCCGTGCGCAGCGACGGCGTCAGCCGGTCGAGCGCGGCGCGCAGCAGCGACACGCGGTCGCGGCGCTCGAGGGCCACGTGCGGGCTGTCGGCCGCCGACGCCCTGGCGACCGCCGAGGCGTCCACGTCGTGCGCGACCACGTCGTGCTCGCGGCGCATGCTGCGGTAATGGTCGATGCAGAGATTCCGGCTGACGCTGATCAGCCACGTGGAGAAGTTCGCGCGGCGATCGAAGGTGCGGAGCGACCGGAACAGCTTGAGGAACACGTCCTGGGTGAGATCCTCCGCCTCGTCGTGGCGGCCGACGAACTTGTACGCGATGTTGAAGACCTTGCGCCAATAGAGACGCACCACCGCGTCCCACGCCGACTGGTCACCCTTGAGACAACGTTCGATGAGGGGATCGATTTCCTGCGGCGCAGGGGTCGAGGCGTCAGCACCCATCCGTGACGTGCGTGGCTTCGATGGCGGGAATGCGCGCATGATAACATGCGATTCGCTCGTGTACCAACCGTTCCAGCCGGCAGGCGACGCGCTCGCCTGCGACGGCGTCAGCATCCAGTCGATCGTCGAGCACGCGGGCACGCCGACCTACATCTACAGCGCACGCGCGGTCCGCGAGTCGTATCGCGCAATCGACCAGGCGTTCGCGTCGTACCCCCACGCGATCCATTACGCGCTCAAGGCGAACTCGACGCTCGCGCTCGTTCGACTGCTCGTGCACCTGGGGAGCCGCGCCGACGCGAACTCCGGCGGCGAGATCAGGGTCGCGGAGCGCGCCGGCGTCTCCGCGCGCGACATCGTCTTCACCGGCGTCGGCAAGACGCGCGACGAGCTCGAGTACGCGGTCGCGCAGGGCATCGGCACGATCAACGCGGAGTCGGCGGGCGAGCTCGATCGCATCGCCGCGATCGCGCGCGCGCAGGGGCGCGTCGCGCGCGTCGCGCTGCGCGTCAATCCCGACATCGACGCGAAGAGCCACCCGAACATCTCGACCGGCCTGAAGACCAACAAGTTCGGCGTGCCGCTCCAGGACGCGCGCGCCATCTACGGCGCGCGCCGCGACGCCATAGGGCTGCAGTTGGTCGGCGTCCACGTCCACATCGGCTCGCAGATTACGACGCTCGAGCCGCTGCGCCGCGCGGCGGCCGCGCTCGTGTCGCTGGCGCTGGAGCTGCGCGAGGACGGTTTCGCGCTCGAGCACGTCGACCTTGGCGGCGGGCTGGGCATCGCCTACGAAGGGCG
>DASQAX010000329.1:0-4074 GCA_035635535.1 Vicinamibacterales bacterium
TTCGACCTTCTGCCCGGCGCCGAGGAAGAAGACCGCGATGAGTAAGGAATCCGGTTTGCACGGTGCGCAGACTGTGGCGGACTCGTCTGTTCCGGCGTCGCCCGAGAAGGATCGCGTGCAGGTCAGCCAGGTTGTTCCTCATCGTGAACTGAACGACCGGTTGGTCAGCGACCTGATCGACGCCGTCAAGGGCATCCTTCGCAAGGAGCAGTCGGATCGCCTTCGCGACATCTACCTCATCGGCGACATCGAGAAGGACACGGCGCGCGGCGTCATCGAGCGGCTGCGCGAGCTGGCCAACGACAACAATCGGCCGATCACGCTCTACATCAACAGCGCGGGCGGCAACGTGACCGACGGGCTCGCCATCCACGACTCCGTTCGCGAAATCGTCGCCCGCGGCACCGAAGTGACCATCGTCGTGCAGGGCATGGCGTACTCGATGGGTTCGGTCGTCCTGCAGGCCGCAAGCGACGGCCGGCGGCTGTCGTACCCGCACTCGTGGATCATGATTCACGAGCCGGCGAAGTGGGCCGGCTGGCAGTCGACGTCGGCGGCGGCTCAGCATCTCGATCGCCTGAAGCAGATGCAGTCGCAGATTTACCAGATCCTGGCGGTGCGGTCGGGCAAGCCGCTGCAGAAGATCATCCGCGACACCAAGCGCACGGACTTCTACCTCGACGCGAAGAAGGCGCTCGAGTACGGCCTGATTGACGGGGTCGTGGAAGGTGCAGTCGAAACGGCCGCCGAGCCGGCTACGCCGCCTCCCGCCGGGTCCTGAATTCCTCCAGCAGGCGCGCGACGTTTCCCGCAACCGAATGCAGCGTCGGCGACCAGCCGAGCGCGCGGGCCCGCGGGCTGCGCACGCGCTGGTCGAGCGCCAGCGCGTCGGCGTAGGTGCCCATCTTGGCGCGCGCTTCGGGGAGCGGCACGTGGCGGACATCCGGACGCATGCGGACGTGATGGGCGATGGCTTCGACGATATCGCCGACGGTCTCGTCGGCTTCGTCGTTCGCGTGAAACACGCCCGACGCCTCGGGATTGGTCGCCACGCGCAGGTAGACGTCCGCGAGGTCGCGCGCGTAGACGCACGGCCAGCGGTTCTTCCCTTCACCAATGACGCGAACCAGCCCGTTGGCCGCGTCTTTCAGCAGATCCGCGATGATGCCGCGGCTCTCGCCGTAGACGATGCCCGGGCGCACGACGACCGTCCGCACCGTGTGCGACCGGCCCGCGTCCAGGACCAGGCGTTCGTGTGCCGGGCGCCAGGCGACGTGGGGCGTCGGATTCACCGGCGCGTCTTCCGCCACCGGGCCGGCCGTGTCGCCGAGGACCCAGATGCCGGACGTGTACACGAAAGCCGCTGGCATGGCGGACGCCACCCGGTTGGTGGCGGCAGCGAGAAGTGTGTCCACCGCGCACCGGTCGACTTTGTCGCGGCGCGGCGAACCGTCGAGCGCAGTGTGGACGACCACCTCCGCCCGCTCGGCCTCGGCCGCGTAGGACGCCGGTTTGTCCAGATCCCCAATCACCGCGCGCGCCCCGCGGCGCGAGACGTACTCGGCCTTTTCCGGATCGCGGACGAGCGCCGTCACGGCGTGGCCGGCGCGCACGAACGTGTCGAAGACCGCGGAACCAATGTGGCCGGTGGCGCCTGTGAGGAAGATCTGCATCGTCGGGCGCCTATTTTAATCGAGTTCACGCGGCGGTCGCCGGATCTTCCACGCGCGACACCGCCGTCGATTGGTGATCTGCCCAAGTAGCATGTTCTGTAGAGTTTGCTGGTGTATCCACGCGAAACGATCGACGTCCTCGACACGCACCGTTTCGACGTCGACGCGCTCGCGCGCTACATGAGCGGCCGTATTCCGGGGGCGCAACCGCCACTTGCCGTGCGGCAGTTTCGCGGAGGCCAGTCGAACCCGACCTACTACCTCGAAACATCATCGAAGCCGCTGGTCCTTCGACGGAAGCCGCCGGGCCAGCTGCTGCCGTCCGCGCACGCCGTCGAACGCGAATACCAGGTGATGACCGCGCTGCGCGACAGCGGCGTTCCCGTCCCGACGACGTACCTGCTCTGCGAGGACCCGGGCGTCATCGGCACCCCGTTCTTCGTGATGGAGTACATCGACGGGCATCCGATGACGGATGCGACGCTTCCCAACTGCTCGCCGGAGGATCGCCGCGCCATCTACCGGTCCATGATCGAAGTGCTCGCGCGGCTGCACGGCGTGGACTGGCGCGCGGCCGGCCTCGAAGACTACGGAAAACCGGGCAACTACGTCGCGAGACAGGTCCACCGCTGGACCGCGCAGTACCGGGCGTCGGAAACCGGGCGCATCGATGCGATGGAACGCCTGATCGAGTGGCTCCCCGCGCACGTTCCCGCTGATTCGGCCGCGGCGATCGTCCACGGAGATTACCGGCCCGGCAACCTGCTGCTGCATCCCACCGAGCCGCGCGTCGCGGCGGTGATCGACTGGGAGCTTTCGACGATCGGACATCCGCTGGTCGATCTCGGGCACCACGCGCTGCTGTTCCGCACGGGGCCGGAGGATTTCGGCGCCTTCGCGGATCGTCCGCGCCCGCCGGGCATCCCGAGCGAAGAGGAGCACCTCGGAGACTACTGCCGGATCACGGGACGGCCGTCGCTTCCCGACTGGGACTTCTACGTCGCGTTCGCGATGTTCCGGTTCGCGGCCATCTTCCAGGGAATCATGGGGCGCGTGGTCGCGGGGACGGCCAACGATCCCGACGCGCGGAACGCGGGCGCGCGCGCGAAGCCGTTGGCGGAGCGGGCGTGGCGGCTGATCGAAGGAATCTAATGCTTCGCGTCCGTCGCTTCTTCGCGGTTTACGTACTTTCGTAATTCGATGCGCGCGATGTGGCGGCGATGGACTTCGTCGGGCCCGTCGAGGATCCGCATCGTCCGCGCGGTCGCGGCGAGATAGGCGAGCGGGAACACCTGGCCGACGCCCGCGGCGCCGAACAGCTGGATGGCCCAGTCGAGCACGCGGCTCGTCATCTCCGGGACCGCCACCTTGATGGCCGCGATCGCCTGCTGCGCGGCCTTGTTGCCCGACGTGTCCATCATCCAGGCCGCGTGCAGGACGAGCAGCCGTGCCTGCTCGATCCCGATCCGCGCCTGCGCGATGCGTTCCTGCGTGACGTCGTTCTCGCTCAGCGGCTTGCCGAATGCCACGCGCTCGCGCGCGCGACGGCACATCAGCTCGAGCGCGCGCTCCGCGACGCCAATCTGGCGCATGCAGTGGTGGATGCGCCCCGGGCCCAGCCGTCCCTGCGCAATCTCGAAGCCGCGCCCCTCGCCGAGCAGCAGGTTCGCCGCGGGCACCCTGACGTTGTCGAACGTCAGCTCTCCATGCCCGTGGGGCGCATCGTCGTAGCCGAACACGTGGAGCATGCGGACGAGCGTGATGCCCGGCGCGTCGCGAGGGACGAGCATCATCGACTGCTGCCGGTGCCGATCGGGGTTGCGGGGGTCGGTCTTCCCCATGAAGATCAGCAGCCTGCAGCGCGGATCCCCGATGCCCGATGTCCACCACTTGCGCCCGTTGATGACGTACTCGTCTCCGTCGCGCACGATCGACGCCTCGATGTTGGTCGCGTCCGAGGAGGCGACCCCGGGTTCCGTCATCGCGAACGCGGAGCGCATCGTCCCCTCGAGCAGCGGCGCGAGCCACTGGGCTTTCTGCGCCTCGGTGCCGTAGCGGACGAGCACCTCCATGTTTCCAGTATCGGGAAACGAGCAGTTGAACACCTCGGGCGCGATGGGCGACTTCCCCATCAGCTCGCAGAGCGGCGCGTATTCGAGGTTGGTGAGGCCGGGGCCGTACTCGCTTTCCGGCAGAAAGAGGTTCCAGAGGCCTTCGCGGCGCGCCCTGGCCTTCAACTCCTCCATGACGGGAGGAACCGTCCAACGCGACGGCGCGGATTCCACCTGGTGCGCGTACACCGGTTCGTTCGGCACCACGTGCGCGTCGATGAACGCGTGTAGTTGTTCGAGGTATTTCCTGGTGCGAGCGCTGAACTCAAAGTCCATTCGTCAATCCGACG
>DASQAX010000330.1:0-5306 GCA_035635535.1 Vicinamibacterales bacterium
TGGGCACTTGAGTGCCACAGCACGGGACTTCTGGACGATTTCCCATCCTCGCCGTCACGCGTATCGTGCGCTCACCGCGAATGCACGTGCCGGGACGGCCTCTTCCCCGCCTACTCCTCGTCATCGCCGGCTGGGCTGTGGTGTGCTGGGTCGTCTTCGGATGGCGGCTCGGCTATCCAAGCTTCTGGGACCCGGACGAAGCGACCTACGCCGAAACGTCGCGCGAGATGCTCGCGGCCCACAACTGGCTCGTGCCGCTCTACGACGGCCAGCCGTTCTTCGACAAGCCGCCGCTCTTCTATATCCTGCAGATGGCGAGCTTCAGGCTGTTCGGCGCGACCGAGCTGGCCGCGCGCCTCGTGTCCTCGCTGTCGGCGCTCGGCCTCCTCGCAGCCATCGGCTGGTTCGGCAGCCGCCTCTTCAACCGCGACGTCGGCCGCAACGGCGCGCTGATGTTCGCGGTGCTGCCCGCGACCTTCGCGCTCTCCTCCTACGCGATCGTCGACATGACGTTCACGCTGTTCCTGTTCGCCGGGTGCGCCCTGGTGACAGTCGCCGCACTGGATGGGGAGCGCGGACTCGGAACCGGACTGCAGTATCCGGGCTATGTGCTGCTGGCCGCCGCGGTCCTGACCAAGGGTCCGCTGGCGCTGGTGCTCGCGGGCCTCGCGTTCCTCGTCAGCCTCGCCGTCGCGCCCGCCGCGCGCGCGCCGCTGATGCGCCTGCGCTGGGGGCGCGGCCTTCTGATCGTCGCCGTGCTCGGCGCGCCGTGGTTCATCTACATGTGGTGGCACTTCGGCGACGCATTCATCCTCGGCTACGCGCTGCGGGAAAACGTCTACCTGTTCACCGGCTCGTTGTACGGCTCGCAGCGATCGATGCTGTTCTACCCGAAGGTGATGCTCGTCGGCCTGCTCCCGTGGACGCCGCTCTTGATCGGCCGACTCGTGGACGCGGCGCGCGGCCTTCGCATCTCCACCCCGGAACGGCTGCTCTGGTCGTGGGCGGCCGTCGTCGTCGGCTTCTTCACGCTGTCCGGGTTCAAGCTCGATCACTACGTGTTCCCCGCCGCGCCGGCCCTCTGCATCCTGTGCGCGCACGCGTGGAACCAGGCGCGCACGGCCAGCCAGCCGCCCGTGGGCATCACCGCCGGCCTCGCCGCGATTCCGCTGCTGCTGCTCGTGGCCGGAACCGTGCTCGTCCCGGGGCTGAACCGCGTGCCGCTGGAGCTGCCGTCGGCGGTGCGCCTGCTGCCGATTGCGCTCATCGCGTCGGGCCTGGCGATGACCGCACAGGTCGCGAGAGGCTGGCGGCCGTCATCGTTTCCGCTTGCGGCGGTGGCTGGGCTGCTCGCGTCGTACGCGATCGTCATCACCATCGGCCTGCCCGCGTTCGAGCAGATGAAACCGACCCGCCGGCTCGCGCGCATCGTCGCGAACAACGCGGCCGCGGACGACCACATCGGCATGTTCCGCCTGAACAGGTGGAGCAGCAGCTGGCGGTTCTACGTCGGCCGTCACTCGGAACGGCTGGAAACGACGGACGACCTGCGAAGGTTCCTCGCGCGGCCCGGACGCCATTACTGCGCCATGACGCGACGCGATTACGACCGCCTTGCCGCGGAGGGTGTCCGCCTCCGGGTCGTCCACCAGGAGCCCGGCCTGTTCACTACGACGGGCCGTTCCCTGCGGTCCGGCGCCCCCCCGGGCCGCGACGCCTTCATCATTGTCACGGAGGAGCCGGCCTCTCCCGGAGCTTGAGTCGTGTGCCCCTCCCGTATTAGTCTCCGGCCATTCCCCAGATGAGTACGACCGGGCGGCCGCCCGCACACCTCATGTCGTCGCGTTTCCTTTGGAATTACCGGTCCGAAGGGCGCCCCGCGGCACGCCTCGAGCGCGTGCTGGCCATCGGCCGGGCGTTCCTGACGGTCAGCGGCCTCATCGCGATTTACGTCGACCCGACCGAACCGGCGCGGCTCGCGGAGCTGACCTACGCCGTCCTCTTCGGCTACACGCTCTACAGCCTGATCGTCGTGTCGTTCGTGCACCGCGCGACGCGGTTCGCGCCGCGCGACGGCGAAATTCTCCACGGCATCGACATCTTCTGGACCGCCGCGTTGACCTTCGTCAGCAGCGGCCCCGGCAGCCCGTTCTTCCTCTTCTTCCTCTTCGTCCAGCTCGCCGCGGCGTATCGCTGGGGATTCCGAGAGACCGTCCTGACGACGGCGGTGACCGTCGGCATCTTCCTGTTCGAGACCGGCATCGCCGGGGCGTGGAACCCGGCGTGGTTCCCCTGGACGGATATGTCGACGAACCGCACGATTCTCCGCGTCACGTACTTCGTGCTGACCGGGTGCCTGATCGGCTACCTGGCGGAGCAGGAAAAGGAGCTGCGCGCGGAAATCGCGGCCGTGGCCGACGCCGCGTTGCAGCCGCGCGTCGAGCTCGGCCTCGGCGGCTCGGTGACCGCCGTGTCGCGCGAGCTGCTTCGCATCTTCGACGCGTCAGCCGTCGACGTCGTCATCCAGGACTTCGAGACGCGGCGGACGATGCTGTGGCGCGTCGAGCCGCACGACGTCACGCAGGCGTCTCGTCGCGCGCTGCACCTCGAGCTCGATCCCGCGCAGCAGGCGGCGTGGCTGTTCGACGATCCCGGGCGCGCGTGGCACGCCAGGAGGAGTCCCGACGGCTCGGAGCTGTCGGTGCGTGTCGTCGAGCCCGGCGTCTGGCCGCTGCAGCGCGATACCGCGACGCTGCCGCAGGCGCTTGCCGACGCGCGGCCGTTCACCACGGTCACCGTCGGCAACATGGGGCTTCCAGAGGAATGGCGCGGCCGCGTGTACCTCTTCGACGCGGCCCACACCGACAACCTGGAACGGGCGCTCCATTTCCTCGAGGCGCTGACCGAGCACATCACGCCGGCCTTCACCAACGTGTTCCTGCTGCGGCGTCTGCGGTCGCGCGCTGGCGCGGTCGAACGGGCGCGCGTCGCGCGCGAGCTGCACGACGGCGCCATCCAGGCGCTCTTCGGCATCGAGATGAAGATCGAGGCGCTCCGCCGCCGCACGACGCTCAGCTCGGCCGACATGGCCGCGGAGCTCGGCGACGTGCAGCAGCTGCTGCAGCGCGAGGTCCTTGCGCTCCGGGAGCTGATGCAGGCGCTCCGTCCCATCGAGCTCGAGACGAGCGATCAGCTCCCCGACGTCCTCGCCTCGCTCGTGGAACGCTTCCGCCGCGACACCGGCGTCTCGGCGCGCTTCGTCTGCGATGGTGGTCCCATCACGCTGCCCGCACCGACCGCGCTCGAACTGGCGCGGATCGTCCAGGAGGCGCTCGTCAACGTCCGCAAGCACAGCCGCGCGCGAAACGTGCTGGTCCGGCTGACCAACGCCGATCACACCTGCACGCTGGTCATCGAAGACGACGGGCAGGGGTTCGAGTTCGAGGGGCGCCTCTCGGCGCGCGAGATGGAGAAGCGGCGCGTCGGTCCGGCCATCATCAAGGAACGCGCGCGCATCGCGGGCGCGCAGCTTGCCGTCGATTCGGCGCCCGGCGTCGGCGCGCGCCTCGAGCTGACCCTGAATGCCGGAGCCCATGCCTGAGCAGCCGCGCCGCGTGCGCATCTCGATCGCCGACGACCACCAGATCTTCCGCGACGGCCTGCGCCGGCTGCTCGAGAGCGAGCCGGGCTTCGAGGTGGTCTCCGAGGGCGCCGACGGCATCGACGCGATTCACATGGCGCGCGATTCGCAGCCCGACATCCTCCTGCTCGACGTCGCGATGCCGCGCATGGGCGGCGTCGAGGCGCTGGCCTCGCTCGCCAATGCGGGCGGCCCGCTCGTGATCCTGCTGACCGCCGCCATCCAGCCGTCGGACCTGCTGAAAGCGATCCAGTTCGGGGCGCGCGGCGTGGTGATGAAGGAGTCCGCGACGCGCCTGCTGATCGACGGCATTCACCGCGTCATGGACGGGAAGTACATCATCGGCGCGGATGTCGCCGACGATCTCGCGCAGGCGGTGAAGCAGGTCGGCGCGGAGCGGCCGCGGCCCTACAAGTTGACCCCGCGCGAGATGGACATCGTCTCGGCGATTGCCGAAGGCCAGAGCAACCGGCAGATCGCCGAGCGTCTCTCCATCAGCCTGCAGACGGTGAAACACCACCTGACGAGCATCTTCGACAAGACCGGCGCGTCGAACCGGCTCGAGCTCGCGCTGCTGGCGATTCGGCAGGGCGTGGTGGACACCGACTAGCGCGAGCTGCCTGGCCCCAGACCGTCGTCGCCGTCGAAACCCGAGTCGCGGCTCCGCTCTTCGTCGGTCCGTCGCCCCGTACGGTCCCAGTCGCCGCGCGCCTGATCGCGGTTCGGGTTGCGATACGCGGGCTCGCTCCGATCCTGCGTGATTTCGGAGCCAATCTCATCCAGCGTCTCGCGCCGGACCCGCGAATCCTTTTTGATCTGCTTCAGCTCACCTCGTCTGCGCTCGGCCATTTGCTCCTCCCCCTTCGTGAAGAGCAAATCCCAAGCCCCAAATCTGGGTCTTGGGATTTACGCAGAGCACTCCCCATCCATAACGACGGGGTCGAACGCCTGGCTTTCACCGAGGTCGATGAAGTCGTCTGGAGTGGTCTGCGTTGCGTCGACTTCGACGAGGTCCTTCAGCCGCTCGGTAGCTACCGACGGGGCGATGCGTCGGTAGAACGCTCCGAGGTCTTCCGTTTCGGTCTGCCGCTGCTCACGGTAGAGATCGATGAGACGACCAGCCGCTTCGGTAATGCGGCGCGCGGGAATCTTCGCGACCACTTTCCCGAAGTGGGCGCCCTGATCGCTGGTGCCACCGCCGACGAGCACGAAGTACTGCGGCAGGGCCTTTCCCCCGACCTTGCGCACGCTTCCCTGGAAGCCGAGCGAACCGATGTGGTGCTGTCCGCATCCGTTCGGGCAGCCGCTGATGCGGATGTTCCCCGACGGAACGGCATCGACGAGATCGGGGCGCGCGCTGAAGTACTCCGTGAGGACGCGGCCGAGGCCGCGCGACTGCGTCACCGCGAGACGGCAGGACTCCGCACCGGGGCAGCTCACGACGTCGCTCAGCGTCAGCGCGTCGGGTTCGCTGAGACCCGCCGCGGCGAGGCGGTGATAGAACGGCTCCAGCGATTCCTTCTTCACCCACCGGAACAGCACGTTCTGCTCCACCGTCAGGCGCATCGACCCGTCGGCGTAGGCTTCGGCGAGATCGGCGAGCACGCGCATCTGTCCCGCAGTGAAATCGCCCAGCGGCAAACGGACGGTCACGTGGTAGAAGGCG
>DASQAX010000331.1:0-4295 GCA_035635535.1 Vicinamibacterales bacterium
GTGCGCTTCGTGTGCAGCTCGAACGTGCGGGTGCTCTGCAGCGGCATCGCGTCCTCGAGCCGCCGTCCCAGCTCGAACACCTGGCCCGTGCGAATCAGCCGCGCGGCGCGGAGCACGGTGTCCGGCTTCATGTAATTCGCGGCGCCGCGCTGGTCGCCCGCGCCCCATTTCGACGGGCAGCGCTGGCTGTCGGCCGGCGGGTTCCACGTCTGCGCGCGAGCGCCGGCGGCGCCGATGCACAGGAAGCAGGCCGCCAGGGCAACGATGATGGTGAGTCGCATGGTGAGACTCCTTGGCGGGTCCAAAGGACCCGCCCTACTGCGGTGCGTCTCTCTGGCGGGTCCAAAAGGACCCGCCCTCCTGGTGGTCCTTGTTCCTGTCGCCTATCGAGGCGGAAGGGATCCCAGGTACGCGGCGATCGCGATGATGTCGTCTTCCGACAGCTTCGCGAGCGGCTTCTTCATCAGCGCGGCGTTGGCGCCGGCGCTCGTGCCGTTCTGCATGGTGATCAGCTGCCGCGCGATGTAGACGGGTTGCAGCCCCGCGATGCGCGGCACCTCGCCGAGACCCGTCAGTGCGTCGCCGTGACAGATGGCGCACTGAATCGTCCTGCCGGATCCTCCGGTCTGGACGAGCGCCTTCCCTTTCGCGATGCTGCCGGGCGGCACGTACGCGGTAAACCCCGAGTGCGGATCGCGGATCGTCGTGCGCATCGGGTCGTCGGGAACCTGGATGATGCGGCGGCCGATCGGCTCGGTCCCGCCCTCCGGCATGATGCGGCGGTGGCGCGCGTCGGCGCTCACGTACGTCTTCGGCGGCGTCGCCGTCTCGATCACCTTGACGAACGGCGTCGGCGCGACCGCGGCGAAGTATTCCGCCGCCTGCCGGACGTCCTCGTCCGAGACGGCGCGCGCGATCGGTCCCATGCGCGCCTCCTCTTTCCGCGCGCCGCTCTTGAAGTAGCCCATCTGCCGGACGATGTACGCGGCCGGCATGCCGGCGATGTCGGCGGATTCGGGATGCCCCTGCCCCGACATCAGGTGGCACGAGCCGCACGCGTTCGGCATGGGTCCCTTCACGCTGCGCGGCGGCGCCGGGTGTTCGTCGGGGAACCAGTCCGGCGGATTGGCGTTGCCGGCCACCGCCGTCGCCTCCATGTCTTTAGCGGCGCCCGCCGCGCGGACGACCGCCGGGACCTTCGGTTCGGGCGGCTGCACCTTGTCCGGGATGTTGAAGGCCCACTCGGGAAGGCCGTTCGGAATCGTCAACGGCGCCGGGTTCTGCGCGGCGGCGGCGACCGTCAGGACGGCGAGCAACAGCAGGACTTCAATCGTGTGGCGCATGTGTCCTCCCAGGCGCCCGAATCATATCGCCACCGGGCTCAGTCGTGTCCGCCTCGCTACACTGAAGCTCCGCCTCCTCCGGAAGCAGAGATGGCCGAGTTCTGGCGCGTGTGGGACCTGATGCCGGCGGCGTCGCCGTCCGGTCACAGCATCCGGTGAGTCCTTCACCGGATGCGGGATAGCTGACCGTCGCAACGGGCGCTTCTCGGCGCAGTCCGACCTCACAACATCCCGCCACAGCAAGGCCGGGCGTTTGCAACTCGCACGGCCATGACTCTGAAACAAAACCGTACCGCTCGATGCACGCGCGTCGTGCTGGCGGCGATCTGTGCCGCGGCCATCGCGCCCGGCGATTCCCTCGCCCTCGCGCTGTACCTGCCGCAAGCGGATGCTCAGACGTCCACGGCAGGCGTCGAGGTCCCGCGCATACCGGTCGATCAACTCGATTCGCTCGTTGCGCCGATTGCGTTGTACCCCGACCCGCTGCTGGCGCAGACGCTTGCGGCCTCCACGTATCCGCTGGAACTGATGCAGCTGCAGCAGTGGCTCCCGAAACATCCGGGGCTGAAGGACAAGGCGCTGGCCGATGCCGTCGCGAAGCAAACCTGGGACCCTAGCGTCCAGGCGATGGCCGCGCTGCCTGACGTCGTCAAGTGGCTGGCAGACGACATCCAGTGGACGACGGACCTGGGCAACGCGTTTCTCGCGCAGCAGGGCGACGTGATGGATGCGGTCCAGCGGATGCGCGCGAAGGCGCAGGACACCGGCAACCTGAAGTCGTCACCACAGCAAAAAGTCGAGACGCAGGTGATCGAAACCAAGGAAGTGATCGTGATCCAACAGGCGGATCCGCAGGTCGTCTACGTTCCCTCGTACAACCCGACCGTCGTGTACGGAGCGCCGGTTTATCCCTATCCACCCATCTACTATCCGCCGGCCGGCTATTACGCCGCGGGCGCGGCCATCTCCTTCGGAGTCGGCGTGGCGATGGGCGCCGCAATGGGCGGAGGCTGGGGCTGGGGCGCCGGGTGGGGCCACAACGACGTCACGATCAACAACAACAACAACTTCAACCGCAACGCGAACGTCAACCGCAACGCGAACGTCAACAGCAACATTCGCGGAGGCAACACGAGCGGCAACTGGCAGCACAACTCCGCGCATCGCGGCGGGGCGCCGTATCGGGATCATGCGACCGCGAACAAGTATGGCGGCACCGCGCGCGGCGACTCGCTGGCGAACCGGCAGGCGGGCGCGCGGCAACAGGTCTCCCGGCAAGGCGGGAACCTGGGCAGCAACGCGGTCGGCACGACCGGCCTCAGCAATCGAGCCGGCGCCGCGGGTGGGCTCGGCGATCGAGCCGGCAGTGGCGGTCTCTCGAACCGCGCCGGAAGCGCCGGCAGCGGTCAATTCACCAGCCGTACGGCAGCAGGCGGCGCCGATCGCGTCGGCAGCCGCGACCTGTCATCGGGTGGCGGTGGAAACCGCGGCGCCTTCGGCGGGGGCTCCGGCGGGTACAGCGGATCCAGCGCGCGCGCGAGCAGCAGCCGCGGGTCGTCCAGCGCGCGATCGAGCGGTGCGAGCCGCAGCGGTGGCTTCAGCGGTGGCGGCGGCGGCCATTCGCGCGGCGGCGGCGGGGGCGGCTCGCGCGGTGGTGGCCGCCGATGACGGCGAATGCCTGCAGACACATGACTAGGAGCACGACCATGAAGACAGCAGCAGTGATCTGGGTGTGCCTGACGACAGCGGTCCTCGCCGCCGGCGCGACCATCAGGAGCTTCGACACCGCGGAGCAGGCGGCCGATGCGCTCGTCGCCGCGGCACGCGAGTTCGACACGGCGGCGCTCGAACAGATGTTCGGTCCGCAATTCCGGGACGTCGTCCTCTCGGGCGAGGCCGCGCAGGATCGGCAGCGGGCCGCCGATTTCGTCGCGAAGGCCGGTGAGAAGCAGAACGTGTCCGTCGACCCGAAGACCAGGACTCGCGCAACGCTCCTGGTCGGCAACGACGACTGGCCGTTCCCGATCCCGATCGTGAAGCGCGGCGCCAGATGGTCGTTCGATACCGCGGCCGGCCGCCAGGAGATCCTCTACCGGCGCATCGGCGCCAACGAGCTCGACGCGATCCAGATCAGCCGCGGATACGTCGAGGCGCAGCACGAATATGCCCTGCAGAAGCGCGAGGGTTTCGACGTGAACCAGTACGCGCAACGGATTATCAGCACGCCCGGCACGCAGGACGGCCTCGCGTGGCAGAACCCCGACGGCACCTGGGATGGTCCGGTGGGCGAAAAGGTCGCTCACGCGATCGCGCAGGGCTACGAGAAGCGGACCGAGCCGTACCATGGCTACTTCTTCAAGGTCCTGAAGGGCCAGGGGCCGGCGGCGCCGCTCGGGCAGCTGGACTTCGTCGTCAAGGGCGTGATGATCGGCGGGTTTGCGCTGATCGCCGCTCCGGCCGAGTACGGCGTCACCGGCGTCAAGACCTTCATCGTCAGCCACGACGGCGTGGTCTACGAGAAGGATTTCGGCGCGGCCACGAAGGATGAATTCGCGAAGATCGAGCGTTTCAATCCGGACAGGACGTGGACGCCCGTCGCTGACAAGGGCTAGCAGAGCCGGCGCGCGGGCGCTCGTGCCCGCGCGCCAGCCGTCGATCACTGCACGTTCGCGGTCACCGATGCCGTACCAGTGATCGTAAACGTGCACGTCCTCCTCTCGTCGCCGCCACTCGAGCACGCGCCCGACCAGATCGCGTCCCTCCCGTTCGAGACGCTCAGCGTGATCGACGTTCCCGTCGTGAACGACGCCGACCCCGACGCGCCCACCGCGACGTTGATGCCGGCGGGGCTCGATGTCACGCGCTCACCGCTTCTGCCCGTGGCAGTTACGGTCAGCGTGGCCGCCTGACCCGGAGGCGGAGGCGGCGGCGCCGATGCAGTCACGGTCAACC
>DASQAX010000332.1:0-6564 GCA_035635535.1 Vicinamibacterales bacterium
GTCCGCGACAGCCAGCGGTTCTCGACGGGCGCGTCGGCCGGCGACCACCGCGATCGCGCCCAGGCGGGCGCCCGCTTCGACGGCGGCAGCTCGAACGGCGGCACGTGGATGCTCAAGGCGGACCTCTTTCACAGCATCGACGGGCTGCCCGGCCGCCCGAACGGTGAATTCACCATCGGCGATCTCCACGGCGCCTGGACGCGGCCGATCTCGCCGCGATCGCAGCTGCGGGTCGCGAGCTACCTGAATCACGAGTTCCGGCGCATCCCGCAGCAGCTCACGCACCGGCTGACCACGGTTGACGTCGACGCCCAGGAGTCGACGACCCTCGAACGCCACGCGATCGTGTGGGGCGGCGGGTTCCGGGTGAACGCGGACCGGACGGAAGGCACGCCCGCGTTTTCGTTCGATCCGGCGAACCGCACGTACAGCGTGGCCAACGTCTTCGCGCAGGACGAGATCGCGGTCGTGGCGCAGCGGTTCTACGTCACGGCGGGCGGCAAGTACGAGCACAACACCTTCAGCGGCGGCGCACGTCGCAGGGTCTCGAGCTCGGCGTGAACCTCCAGCCGTTCGCCGCGTGGCGCTCCCACGTCGCCTACACCTTCCTCGACGTGTCGCTGGCGAGAGACCCGGGCAGCCGCGATGTCGGCGGCCTCACGACCGAGGCGAACGATCCGCGCCACGTCTTCACCCTGCGCACGTCCGTCGATCTGTCGCAGCGCGTCGAGCTCGACGCCCGGTGGCGATCGATCGGCGAGCTTCCGCACCCGCGCGTGCCCGCGTACTCGGAAGCCGCGGCGCGCCTCGGCTGGCACGCGTCGGCGCACGTGGACCTGGCGCTGGTCGGCGAGGACCTGCTCCACGCGCAGCATGCGGAGTTCAACCCCGTGGCGGCGGGCTTCGAGCTGTTCCAAAGGAGCATCAGGGCCGTGTTCACGGCCCGATTCTGATGCGCTACCTGCTCGCGGCGTTGATCGTCGCGCTCGCGCTTCCACCTGCACGGGCACAGGAGCCACCGCTCGAATACCAGGTCAAGGCGGCATATCTGTACAACTTCGTCAAGTTCGTCGAGTGGCCGGCCGGCGCGGTTGACGGCACGATCTCGATCTGCACGGCGGGGCGCAACCCGTTCGGCGACGCGCTCGACGACACCCTCCGCGGCGAGTCGATCGACGGGCACGCGATTGCGGCGCGCGTCGTCGCGGCGCCGCAGGCCGGCTGCCACGTGTTGTTCGTTCCGCGCGACGTCCCCGCGGTCGAGTACCTCCGCGGTGCGCGGGGCGCGCCGATGCTGACGGTCGGCGAATCCACCGACTTCATCGCGCAGGGCGGGATCATCAATTTCGTCCGCGACGGCGGCATGATCCGGTTCGAAATCGATCAGGGCGCGGCGACGAGGGCGGGACTGCACGTCAGCTCGCGCCTGCTTCGACTCGCGCGGACACCCGCGCGGCTGGGGGCGCGATGACGCGGTTCCGCGACCAGCCGATCGGCCGGAAGCTCCAGTCCCTGACGCTCGCGTCGAGCGCGACGGCTTTGGTGCTCGCCAGCGGCGGGTTCCTGGCGTGGGACATCACCCAGTTCCGGCAGGAGCTTCGGCAGGACCTCGACGCGCAGGCCGCCATCGTCGCCGAGAACAGCGCCGCTCCGCTCGCCTTCAACGACACGCAGGCGGCCGGCGAGACGCTGGCGGTGATGCGCCTCAGGCCGCGCGTCGTCATGGCGTGCCTGTACAAGGGCGGCCAGATGTTCGCGACGTATTACCGCGATACCGGGGCCAGGTGCCCCGCGAGCCCGCCGGGGCAAGAGGCGGCCGGCCCGTCCTACCAGGTGGTCAGGCGCGTCACCGTGGGGAGCGACGCCGTCGGCACACTCTACATATCCCGCGACCTCGAGGACCTGGCCGATCGCCTGCGGGTCGGCGCGGCCGCGGTGGCGACATTCCTGCTGATCGCGCTGGCGGCGTCGTTCCTGATCGCCCGGCGCATCCAGCACGTGATCGCGGCGCCGCTGCTCGAGCTCGCCGGCGCGGCGCGGACGATTTCGACCGGCCAGGACGATTCCGTCCGCGTGACGCCGACGTCGAACGACGAAGTGGGCGTCGTCATCCAGGCATTCAACGCCATGCTCGATCGCATCAGCGAACGCAACGCCGAGCTGTCGCGGGCGAACCACCTGAAAGACGAATTCCTCGCGACGCTCTCGCACGAGCTGCGGACGCCGCTCGGCGCCGTCCTCGGCTGGGCGCGCGTGCTGAGGACGACCGGCGCGGAGGGCGCCACACGGGAGCGCGGGCTCGAGGCCATCGAGCGCAACGCGCGCGCGCAGTCGCGCCTCGTCGAAGACCTCCTCGAGATCTCCCGGATCGTCACGGGCAAACTGCGGATCCAGGTGAGGCCGGTCGATCTCGCGGAAATCATCGACGCGGCCATCGAAGTGGTCCGTCCCGCGGCGGCCGCGAAGCAGATCGCGCTGACGACGGAGATCGCCGTCCGCCCGGCGATGACGTCCGGCGATCCGGACCGGCTGCAGCAAGTCGCCTGGAACCTGATCTCGAACGCGGTGAAGTTCACCACGCCCGGCGGCGCCGTGCGAATCCGCCTGACGCGCAACGCCGGCTACCGGATCGTGGTGACGGACACCGGCAAGGGGATCGACTCGCGATTCCTGCCGCACGTGTTCGACGCCTTCCGGCAGGGCGACGGGACGACCACGCGCGAGCACGGCGGCCTGGGGCTCGGGATGGCCATCGCGCGCGAGCTGGTGGAGCTGCACGGCGGCACGATCAAGGCACGGTCGGACGGCGACGGCCATGGCAGCACGTTCCAGGTCGATCTGCCGTCGGTCGTCGGCGACGTGCCCGCCGGCACCGAGCCGCCCGCGCGCTCCGCCGGACGCGCGACGACGGCGATCGATCGGGATCTGCTCCGCGACCTTCGCATCCTCGTCGTGGACGACGAGCCGGACGCCCGCGATCTGATCGAGATGGCGCTCTCTCAGTACGGCGCGATCGTGACGACCGTCGACAGCGCCGCGGCGGCGTTGAGCGAAATCGATCGCCGCCTGCCGGACGTGCTGCTCAGCGACGTCGGCATGCCGCGCCAGGATGGCTTCGAGCTGATTCGCCGCGTGCGGAGCCGTCCTCTCGAACGCGGCGGCGGCATCCCGGCGATCGCCGTGACGGCGTACGCGTCGGCCCGGGATCGCGAGTCGGTGCTCGCGTCCGGGTACGAGGCGCACGTCGCGAAGCCGTTCGAGCCGGAGGCGCTCGCGCAGACGGTGGCCGCGCTGTGCCGCGCGCAGATTCGCCCGTCGTGAGCGTCGCCGTGCGCTACCATGTGTGCAGCATGGCGACGCAGTGTTCCTTCGACGTCACGTCGAACGTCGACCTCCAGGAAGTGGACAACGCGCTCAACCAGGCGCGCAAGGAAGTGGCGCAGCGCTACGACTTCAAGGGCGCGAAGGCCTCGATCGACTTCGACACGAAGGAGTCGAAGCTGGTGCTCGTCGCCGACGACGAATTCAAGCTGAACGCGCTGTGGGAGATCGTCTCGACGCGTCTCGTCCGGCGGAACGTCCCCGTCAAGAACCTGAGTCGCGGCAGCGCGCTGGCGGCGGCCAACAGCACGGTCCGGCAGGAAGTCTCGCTGCAGCAGGGCATCCCCACCGAAAAGGCCAGGGACATCATCAAGTTCATCAAGGACGCGAAGCTGAAGAAGGTGCAGGCGTCGATCCAGGGCGATCAGCTGCGGATCACGTCGGGGTCGAAGGATGATTTGCAGGACGTGATGCGGCTGCTGCGCGAGCAGGACTTCGGTGTCGCGCTGCAATTCGGCAACTACAGGGGATAACCGTTATTTTTTCGCCTTCTTTTCGTCCCACGCCACCTCGGTTTCCGCGTTCTTTCCCGACGAGAGAATCGCGTTCGCGATGCGATCCGTTCTCGTGTGCAGCGGCAGCTCCGTGTCGTAGATGATTTCCTTCTGGGCGAGCGTCCGCAGCTCGAACTTGACGTGATAGCGGCGCAGGATCGCTTCGATGTCGTTGCGCAGCCCGTTGGGATCCCCGGCCGTGATCTTCAGCTCGAAGTGCTTGGTCAGCTCGGGCTCGATCGACTCGACCGCCCAGAGCACCGCGAGCAGGAACACCGTGGCGAACAGCGCCAGCCCGTACAGCTCGACGCCGCAGCAGAGGCCCATGCTCAGCGTGGACAGCATCACCACCGCGTCCTTCGGGTCGTCGATCTTCGCGCGGTAGCGGATCAGGTTCGCCGCGCCGACGATGCCGAACGCGCGCGCGAGGCTGGAGCCGACGACCAGCATCACCGTGGCGCCGACGACGGCCAGCACGATCTGCGTTTCGATCACGGGCGCCGATCGGGGCGGCGTGCCGCGCCGGCGCGGCCGGAACGCGAGCGCGGCGCCGAGCGCGGTGGCAAAGGGGAGCGCCAGCACCGCGCGCTCCACCATGTCGAAATGCGACTCCAGGACCTGGGGCAGGGTTTCCGTGAGCTCGGGCGGGGGTTGCATCGTCGCGTCTGGTCGAACGGTCAGCGGGTCGCCTGATCGACGGGACGCGCGCGCAGCGCGAGCCCGTCGTCGATCTTCTCCTTGAGCTTCGCGATGTACCGGCCGGCATCGCTCTCCGAGTAATTGGCGGCGCGGAAGGCGTCCTGCCACTGCCTGTCGGTGAGCTTCTGCAGGTGCTCCGCGGCCCACCGCACGTCGGCCGGACGAATCATCGAGATCAGCTCCTGGTGGCGCCCGACGTAGTCGAACTCCACCCGGTCGTCGTGAATCGCGGTGATGAAGCCGTGCTGCTCGAAGCACTCGAGGCAGTTGCGGCGCGGGTACATCCTGCCGGTCTCGCCGAGCGCCGCGCCCAGGTCGCGCACCACGAGCCAGCGGTCCGCGCCTTCGACCGGCTCATCGAACTTGTAGATGCTGTTGTTGTCGTTCTTCAGGTCCGTGCTGTTGAACATCAGCAGCACGACGAGCAGGCCGTTCAATTCCTGCGTGCCGACAAACGGGTTCTGCTGCCACCACCACGATTCGTCGAGGCGCTCGAACGCCTTCAGCTTCGGACGGAAGCGCGCTTCGCTCTCGGTGGATTTCGTGCCGTCGCGCTTCAGCGTCCAGGACGGCAGGTAGTAGATCGGCTGCTGGTGGAAGCCGAGGCCCCAGAGGATGCGCGACATCAGGACCTCGGTCTGCGCCTCGGGACCGATCTTCGCGCTCCATTCGACGTCGCCCGGCCCCTTCACCTCGTACTTGGTGCTGAAGCCGCTGGTGTCGCGCTCCTTGAACGCGTAGGCCGCGTCGGGTTTTGGTGCGTACTTCTGCCCACCGATTCCCCAGAAGAGGTCGCGCGGTTCACTGCCCGGATCGACCCAGAGCTGCCGGAGGGCGTCGGGCGACGGCGGTTGTACGGGCGGCTTGATCTCGATTGCGCCGCCGCATGCGGCAGCGGCGAACGCCAACGCGACAACGGCCGAGGTGACGCGAACCATCACCTGACCTCGTCAGCAAGCTACGTTCCACTGGCACCGCGTTTGGTTGACACCTCGACTATGTCTCCCGCCGTGGTACCAGCCGCCACATACCGGCTGCAGTTCAACAAGAGCTTCACGTTCGACGACGCGACGGCGATCGTGGACTATCTCGACCGCCTCGGGATTTCACACTGCTATGCATCGAGCTACTTCAAGGCGGTCCCCGGCAGCACCCACGGATATGACGTAGCCGACCCGACGCAGCTCAACCCGGAGATCGGCGACCGCGAACGGTACGACCGGTGGGTCGCGGCGCTCCGCGCCCACCGCATGGGGCACATCATCGACCTGGTGCCCAACCACATGGGCATCGCGCAGTCGTGCAACCCATGGTGGCAGGACGTCCTGGAGAACGGTCCGAGCTCGCAGTTCGCGTCGTTCTTCGACATCGACTGGCACCCGCTCAAGCAGGAGCTCACGGACAAGGTGCTGCTGCCGATTCTCGGCGGCTCCTACGGCGCGGTCCTCGAGCGGCAGGAGATCACGCTGCAATACGTCAACGGCGCGTTCACGGCGCACTACTTCAACACCGTGCTGCCGATCGCGCCGGGCACCTACGAGCGAATCCTCGCGCTCGACGCAGGCACGCTGCTCGCGGAGATCGGCGACGGGAGCGACGAGGGACAGGAGTTCCTCAGCATCCTGACGGCGATCCGGCACCTGCCGGCCCGTGACGCGCAGACCCCGGACGCGCGCGCCGAACGCCACCGGGAGAAGGAAGTGATCAAGCGGCGCCTCGCGCGGCTGACCGGCGCCTCGCCGGCGGTGCTCGCGCACATCCGGCGCGCGGTCATGACGCTGAACGGCACCCGGGGCGCCGCGCGGAGCTTCGATCGCCTCGACGAGCTGCTCTCGGTGCAGCCGTACCGGCTCGCCTACTGGCGCGTGGCCGCGGAGGAGATCAACTACCGGCGCTTCTTCGACATCAACGAGCTGGCCGCCATCCGCGTCGAGGACCCCGTCGTCTTCGAGAAGGCGCACCGCCTGCCGCTGCAGTTCGTCGCGCAGGG
>DASQAX010000333.1:0-2522 GCA_035635535.1 Vicinamibacterales bacterium
GTCGATCGCGTTGGTCATATCCTTCGTTGGCTCGTAGCGCCCCCCGTACGTAGAGGCGCCCCTCGTACGTAGAGGCGGACCTTCAGGTCCGCCAGCCTATGCGACCGGCAACTCCACGTACGCCGTCATCCCGACCGCCAGTCGGCGGTCCTTGTTGTCCACGCGCAGCCGGATCTCGAACGTCTTGATGTCGCGCTTCGTCCGGCTCACGTCGCGCTGCGTGGCGAACGCCGCCTCGACGCCGCGGTAGAAGACCGTCCCTTCACGCTCTTCACCGGATGGCAGGCGCACCTTCAGCTTGTCGCCGACCCGGACGCGATCGATGTAGGTCTCCTCGATGTTGGCGCGCACCCAGAGGTCGTCCGGGTTGATCAGCGTGACGATCGGCTGGCCCGGCGTCACGACCTCGCCGACGCGCGCGGCTCGCACGTCGACGACGCCGTCGATCGGCGCGCGAAGCTCGGTGTAGCCAAGCCTCACGCCGGCCTTGGCGTGCTGCGCGGCGGCCGCCGCCTGCTGCTTCTGGTTTGTCGCGAGCTGGTTGCGGCGGACCGAGACCTGGTCGGCGTTGGAGCGCGCGAGCTCAACGGCCGCGCGCTGCGCGTCAATCTGTTTTACGAGCGAGTCGATCTTCGACTGCGCGACCTGATGCGACGTGCGCGCCTGGTCGAGCTCCTGCTGCGCGACCACGCCCTCCCTGGACATCCGTTCCGCGCGATCGAAGTTGAGCTTCGCGTTCTCGAGCTCCGCCTGCGCCGCCATCTGCTGCGCCTGCGCGGCGGCGAGGTTGGCTTCGGCCTGGCGGATTTGATCCCCGGTCTGCCGTTCCTGAAAGCGGAGAGCGGCGGCGCTCTCCGCCACCTGCGAGCTCGCCCCCTCGGCGCCCGCCGCGTAGTACGCCTGCTCCTGCTCGAGCTCGCCCGCATCGAGCACGCCGATCATCTGGTTGACCTTCACCGAATCGCCCTCATCGACCGTGAGCTGCTCGATGCGCCCGGCGATCTGGGGGCTGACGACAACGTCGTTGGTGGTGACGATGCCGGTGAGGATCAGCGGGACCGGCCGCGAGCTCAGGTAGTAGTAGTAGCCGGCGCCGGCGACGAGCATCAGGAGAATCAGTGGGCGAATCAGGCGTTTCATGTCGGTCAAACAACTGTATAAAACAACCGTTTGAATCGTCAAGGTGCTGGCGAGTCGGAGTCGCATACGCGCGGGGTCTGACCCCGGTGACGGGCTGTGTTGGGGTCAGACCCCGGTGATGGGGCGACTCAAGGTGGGCCGCCGGGCGTAACATTACCCGCCATGAAGCGATTGCTGCTCGCGGCCGCGCTCGTCGGGCTCACGGCGTACTCGGTTCATGGCGCCCCCAACGTTGACGCGGCCTTCCGCGCGTTCTGGGACGCACCGACGGCGTCCGCGGCAGAAAAGGCCGCGCGCGGCATCGTCGACAGCGGGGTCGATTTCGAGACCGCGTGGACGCGGCTGAAAGCGGGCCGCACGTACACGAAAGAGAAAACCGGCCTGATTCGCATTCCGGCCAGCGTCGGCGGCGAGTCGTTCGAAACGCTGCTCGAGGTTCCGCCCGAATACGACCCGGCCCGGAAATGGCCCGTTCGCGTACAGCTCCACGGTGGCGTCGGCCGCCCGCCGCAGCCGGGCCGTCAGCCGCAGTCGACGCGCATTCCCGGGAAACCGCAGATTCACATCGAGCCGCAGGCGTCAGACGACAACGCCTGGTGGCACACCAGCCAGGTCGACAACATCCTCGGCCTCGTCGACATGGTGAAGCGCAAGTACAACGTCGACGAGACGCAGACGTATTTGACGGGCATCTCTGACGGCGGCACAGGAACGTATTTCTTCGCGCTGCGCGAGCCGAATCCCTGGTCGGCGTGCCTGACGCTGAACGGCCAGCCGCTCGTGCTCTCGAACCGCGACGCGCGCATCGAGGGGAACCTCTACCTGGGCAATCTCGCGAATTGTCCGCTGTACATCGAGAACGGCGATCACGATCCGCTGTATCCGGCCGACACCGTGACGCCGATTGTCGATGCGATGCACCTGGCCGGCATCCAGCCGGTCTACCACATCATGCGGAACGACAAGCACGACACGCATTGGTGGCCGGAGGAGCGCGCCTTCTACGAGATGTTCGTGCACGAGCATCCGCGCGCGGCCAATCCCGAGCGCCTGTCGTGGGAAACGGACCGCGTCGATCGATTCAATCGCGTCCGCTGGCTCGTCATCGACAAGCTCGGCGTTCACAAGTCGGACAGCGCGCTCGAGGACGTGAACGTCGCCGCCTTCGAGGGTGACAAGGTCGGCCTGTTCCCGCGCCTTCGGCAGAAGGCCTCGGGGCGCGTGGACATCGAGCGCCACGGCAACGCCTTCGACGCGAAGACGCGCGGGGTGGGCGAGTTCATGCTGCTGCTGTCGCCGGACGTCGTTGACTTTGCAACGCCCGTCCAGGTCACGGTGAACGGCGCGCAGGCGTTCAGCGGCATGGTGAAGAAGGACCTGCC
>DASQAX010000334.1:0-4962 GCA_035635535.1 Vicinamibacterales bacterium
CCGCATCGTCGAAGCGAACCTCTGGCAGGCGCTGAAGCCGCTGCTGGACAAGCAGGGTCGATGATCGAGCTTCGCGGCGTCTCGAAGACCGTCATGAGCGGCGGACGGCCGCTCACGATTCTCCATCCGCTCGACCTGACCATCCACTCGGGGCAGTTCGTCGCGGTGCTCGGACCCTCCGGCAGCGGGAAGTCCACGCTGCTCGGCCTGGTCGCCGGGCTCGACGAGCCGACGACCGGCGGGATTCTCATCGACGGCGTGGACATCACCAGGCTCGGGGAGGACGCGCTGGCGAAGCTGCGCGGCGAGAAGATCGGGTTCGTCTTCCAGTTCTTCCACCTCGTGCCGTCGCTGACCGCGTTCGAGAACATCATCGTGCCGATGGAGATCGCGGGGAGACGCGACGCCACGGCGCGCGCGCGGCGGTTGCTCGACGAGGTGGGCCTCGCCGACCGCGGGCATCACTATCCCTCGCAGCTCTCGGGCGGCGAGCAGCAGCGCATCGCCATTGCGCGCGCGCTCTCCAACGACCCGCCGATCATCCTGGCCGACGAGCCGACCGGCAACCTCGATTCGACGACCGGCCAGCTGATCATGCAGCTGCTGATCGACGTGCGGCGCACGCGGCAGACGACCATGATGCTCGTGACGCACGACGCGGAGCTCGCCGCGCTGGCCGATTCGCGTCTCGTGCTCCGCGACGGCCGTCCGGTCGAGAGCGAATCCCGGATCCCCCTCGACTCCGCTCGGGGCGAGCCGGATCCCGCATCCCGGCCTCGAACGGCACGCCTGGAGCCGACGCGATGACCCCGTCTTCGCCGCACGACGGCTTCGGCGGGCGGGGTTTCATCTTCCGCATGGCCGTTCGCGAGATCCGCTCCTCGTGGCAGCGGCTCCTCTTCTTCTTCGTCTGCATCGCGATCGGCGTGGCCGCGATCATCGCGCTCCGCTCCGTCATTCAAAGCGTGCGCGCCGGGATGTCGCAGCAGGCGCAGACGCTCATCGCGTCCGACATCCTGCTGACGAGCAACCGCGACTTCACGACGAAGGTGCTCGACACGCTGGCCGCGGAGCAGCGCGCGGGCCGGATCACGGCGGTGTCGCAGGCCACCGAGATCCCGACGATGGTCCGCCCGGCGGATCCGGGCAAGGCGGTCACGCGCATGGTGGAGCTGCGCGCCGTGCAGCGCGACTTTCCGCTCTACGGAACGCTGTCGCTCGCCAGCGGCACCTACTCCCACGCGATGCTGCGCGATCACGGCGTGGTCGTGCGGCCGGAGCTGCTGTCGCAGCTCGACATGAAGGTCGGCGACAGCCTGCTCATCGGGAACATCCCGTTCCAGATTCGCGGCGTCATCGCGTCCGAGCCGGGGCGCAGCCTCGGCGCGTTCAGCCTCGGCCCGCGGGTGATCATCGACTACGACGCGCTCGCCGACACCGGGCTGCTGTCGTTCGGCAGCCGCGCGTCGCGCCAGATCCTGCTGCGCGTGCCGGCGCCGGCGCTCGACCCCGTGACGACGTCGCTGCGCTCCGCGTTCGTCAACGAGTTCATCGGCGTCCGGTCGTACCGCCGCAGCGAGGACCAGATGGGGCAGAACCTCACGCGCGCGGAAAACTACCTGAGCCTCGTCGGCCTCGTCGTCCTCATCCTCGGCGGCATCGGCGTCTCGAGCGTGACCCGCGTGTTCGTGCAGCAGAAGCTGCGCAGCATCGCGATCCTGAAGTGCATCGGCGCCTCGTCGCGGGAGATTCTCGCGGTCTACATGACACAGGTGCTGCTGCTCGGCGTCGCGGGCAGCCTGCTCGGCGTCGGGATCGCGGCGGCGGTGATCGCGGCGGTCCCCGCGTTCGTCGGCAACCTGGCGGCGCTGTTTCACGTCGAATACGGCCTGACGACGACCGCCGTCGCGCAGGGGATGGCCGTCGGCCTGCTCGTCTCCGTGCTGTTCTCGGTGGTGCCGCTGCTCGACGTGCGTCACGTCAAGCCGTCGCTGCTGCTGCGCCACGACATCCCGCCGCCCGCGCACATCGACTGGGTGAAATGGGGCGTGACCGCGGTGGTCGCCGCGTCGCTCGTCGCGGTCGCGGCGTGGCAGGCGGGGTCGCTTCGCGTCGGGCTGATGCTGTCGGGCGGCTTCGTCGCCACCGCGTTCGTGCTGCACCTCGCGGGGCTGGCGCTCGTGCGCGCGGTGCAGCCGCTGCGCCATTCGCGGTCGTTCGCGCTGCGCCAGGCGGTGCTGCGCATCGCGCGTCCCGGCAACCAGACGCGCGTGATCCTCCTCGCGGTCGGGCTCGGCACCTTCTTCATCCTCGGCGTGCGCACGCTGCAGGCCAACCTGCTGCAGGACTTCGCGGTGCAGGTCGGCGAGGATGCGCCCGACATGTTCCTCATCGACATCCAGGAAGATCAGAAGGACGCCCTCGCGGCCTTCATCGATCAGCAGAACGGCGCCGAGGCGCCGCCGAACGTCATCCCCGTCCTGCGCGCGCGCGTCACCGCCGTGCGGGGGCGCGAGGTGAACCTCGAGACCTACGAGCAGGTGCGCGGCCGCGGATCGCTGTCGCGCGAGTACACGATCACCTATCGTCCGCAGCTGAACGCGAACGAGGAGCTGGTCCAGGGGCGGTGGTGGGATTCCACGCCGTCGAGCGGAATGGCCGAGGTCTCCATCGAGGAGAGCCTGCAGCAGCGCTTCCGCATCAACATCGGCGACCAGATGCAGTTCGACGTGCTCGGGCGCACCATCCCCGCGCGCGTGAGCAGCATCCGCAAGGTGAACTGGCGCGATTACCGCTCCGGCGGCTTCATGATCGTCTTCCGGCCGGGCCCGTTCGAGAACGCGCCGCACTCGTACATCTCCTCGGTGAACGGACCGCGCGATCCGGGCGCGCGTTCGCGGATGCAGGCGGCGCTCGTCGCGCGCTACCCGAACGTCTCCGTGATCGACCTGCGGGAAGTCCTCGACACGATCCAGAACATCGTCGACGGCGTGACGATGGGCGTCACCGTCGTCGGCGGGCTCGTGCTCTTCTCGGGGATGCTGATCCTGGTGGGCGCCGTGTCGATGACGAAGTTCCAGCGCGTCTACGAAGCGGCCATCCTGAAGACGCTGGGCGCCAGCAGCCGTCTCATCGCGGCGATGCTGCTGCTCGAGTACGGCGTCCTTGGCGCCATTGCGGGCACGGTTGGCGCGCTCGGCGCCATCGCGCTCAGCTGGGCCGTCGCTCGCTACGCGCTCGACCTCGCGTGGCGCGCGGCGCCCGCCATCACGATCGTCGGCATCGGCGCCACGGCCGTCTGCGTCGCCGCCATCGGCGTGCTCGCCAGCCTCGATGTCCTGCGCCACAAGCCGCTTGCGACGCTGCGCGCGGAATAGGCTTTTCCTGAGTTCTACGTACCATAGCGCGAAGCGCGAAGGCGGGCTAAGATCGTGTGTTGTCCGACCCGGGTACGCCCGGTTCGGGGGAGCACGATCCAATGGAACTCGAACAATATCGCACGCAGTTGCTGCAGAAGCGCGGCGAGCTGCTCGGAGGAACCGCCGCCAAGCCTCTGCAGTGGACCATGGAGAACAACTCGGGGCGCCAGGGCGACATGGCCGACCAGGCGAGCGGCACCAACGAGGTCCACATCCAGCTCAAGCTCAAGCAGACCGACGCAAAAATTCTCCAGGCGATCGAAGAAGCGCTGAGGCGCATCGACGAAGGCACCTACGGCGTCTGCCGCGATTGCGGCGAGCCGATCGCCGATGCCCGGCTGAACGCGATTCCGTGGACGCGCGTCTGCATCGAGTGCAAGGAGAAACAGAAGGCCTGATGTCCGAGCTCCAGTCGCTGCTGACCGAATTCGCCGCTGCACGCGTCGCGCTCGTCGAACGCCACGAGGCGAGCGCGCGCGCCGTCAGCCACTACGACTTCAACAACGCCTATCAGTACGTGATCAACCGGGAGGAGACGCACCTCTCGTGGCTGCAGACGGCGCTCGCCGAATACAAGGCCGTGCTGCCGTCGGCCGGCGCGTTCGCATTGCCCGCGCCTGACTCGCCGAAGACCGGCAGGAAGGTCGAGGCGTCCGCGTTTCGCGGCATTCTCGAGGACGATGAGCGCTACCTCGGCGCGCTCGTCGACACGTGGCGGCCGCGCGTCGATCGCGTGACGCACGCGCGCCACCGCAACATGCTGAACGTCATCCTCGGCGAGTCGATGGAGCACAAACGGCTCTTCGAGCAGGCCGCGGCCGGGCTCGAAGACCTGCTCGGCCGCCGGACGGGCGGCGTCGAGCGCGTCGGCGGCGTCCTGCCGACACGCTGGCTGGAGTGACGTCCGACCCCATTTCCATTGCGGTCGCGTTAGGCAGCAACCTGGGCGACCGCGAAGAGCAACTGCGCGGCGCGATTGCGGCGCTCGGCCCCGTCCTCGCGCACCTGCGCGTCTCCTCCTTCCACGAAACCGACCCGGTCGGCGTGCCGATGCCGCAGCCGATGTTCCTCAACGCTGCGGCCGTGGGCGAGTCGAGGCTCTCGGCGCCGGCCATCCTCGACGTGCTGCTCGCGATCGAGCAGGGGTTCGGCCGCGAGCGTCCGTACGAACTGGCGCCGCGCACGCTCGATCTCGATCTGATCCTGTACGGAAATGCTGTCATTAATACATCGGGACTGACCGTGCCTCATCCGCGGTTTCGCGAGCGGCGGTTCGTACTCGGTCCGCTCGCCGAAATCGCCCCGGACTGGATCGACCCTGTGACCGGCAAGACGGTCGGGGAGCTCTTCGCCGCGCTCCGGCACAGCTCTTGAACACTGAGGCCGCCGGAGGTGTCGTGAGCCGGCTCCCGGTCGTCGCCATCATCAACACCAATCCCGATCTCGTCGAGTTGCTGAAGGTACGCATCGAAGCCGGTTCGTGCTGACGACGCCGAACGCCACCGCGCTCGCACGCCTTGTCGGACGGGATGAACGGATTTAC
>DASQAX010000335.1:0-2593 GCA_035635535.1 Vicinamibacterales bacterium
GGGTCGTGCGCGACATGGAGCAGCAGGTGGTCTCGCGCCTGCTGCTGTCCGTGCAGCTCGTGCGCGTCGCGTGTCAGGCGCTGTTCGCGCTGGCGCCGTCGTGGGGCTTCGCGCTCGTGCCATACGCGCTCAACGCGATGCTGCGCGCGTCCTTCTATCCGCTGTTCAACGCGTGGCTGATCCGCAAGACCGACGAGGACGTTCGCGCGACGGTCCTGTCGACGACGAGCGTCTCAAGCGCGCTCGGCCAGGTGGGCGGCGGTCCGCTGTCCGGCGCGATCGGCAGCTCGTTCGGGATCCCACTCGGGCTTCTCTCCAGCGCGCTGATGCTGCTGCCGGGAACGCTGTTCTTCGCGCGGGCGATCGGGCTGCGCGCGGCTAAAGGCTATCGAGGACGGCCTGGCCCTGCGGCCCCTTCACCCAGTCCATGAACGCTTTGATCGCCGGCTTCAGCTTCGCCGGGTCGTTCGAGTACACGAAGAAGAGCGGTCGGCTCATCGGGTATTTCCCGCTGGCCAGCATCTGATGCGTCGCGGGGATGCCGTCGATCGCGAGGAGATGCGTGGCCGGCTCGGCGATGGCCTGCGCGCTCATGCTCACGATGGAGATCGAGCCGCTGAAGTTGCGCATCGCCTTGAGGATCTCGTCGTAGCTGCCGACCTCGATGGTGTTCTTGGCGTAGGCGGCCGGCGGCTTGCCGCCGAAGATATACGACTCGAGGGCGCTGCGCGTTGCCGCACCGACCTCGCGCATGAAGATGCGGATCGCGCCCTGCGTGCCACCAACGTCCTTCCAGTCGGTGATGTCGCCACGGAAGATCTTGGCCAGCTGATCCTTCGTCAGGCCCGTCACCGGGTTCGCCGCGTTGACCACGACGCCCGTACCGGTGCTGCCGATCGGCACCGTAAGGACGGTCCCGACCTCCGCTGGCCTGAGGTCGCGGCTGATGAACGACAGGTCGATGTCTCCGCTCTGCACGAGCTTCACGCCCGCGTCCGAGCCGATGTCGTCCATGCCCTGCCAGGTCATGGAGGGATGCACCTTCGTGAATTCCTTGACGAGCGGCCCGACGTTGTCGAGCGCGCCGCCGCCGCCGCGGGCGATGTAGGCGCCGGCGAACGGATCCTTCGTCGCCGTCGGCGTGACGAACGGCACGGTCCCGCCGCAACTGGTCGCGATGATCGCGATCAGGCCGAGCAGGAGAGCAGCGGGACTAAACAGTCGTCGCATCACCGCACAGCCTGTTCCTCGGCGGCGTTTCTCGTTATCCCCCAAATGGGTGACCCGCCTCCCGGAGGGCCAGCAGAAGCGCCCCGGCCCACTCGGCGTACGCCGCAGCGGAGGGGTGGAGCCCGTCCGAGGCGGTCATGCCCTTCCGCATCTGCTCGCGCATGAGCGGGAAGATGTCGATGTACGTGCCGCCGGCGCTCTCGATCTCCTCGCGCGCGATCTGGTTGAAGCGCTCGATCGTCCGCGCGGTGCGCCCCGGATCACCGAAGGCCGCGCCGCCCGGCGTAAGCGACCAGTCCGGCTGGGGCAGGCCGAACCGCGCGGCCGCGGGCGCGCCGGCACGCACGCGCTCGTGGATGCGGCGCAGCTGCGCGCGATACCGCTGCTCCGGCACGGCCGCGACGATGTCGTTCGCGCCGATGAGGATGGTCACGAGATCGGGCCGGTACGACTCGACCAAGGGCAGCTCCTCGCGAATGAGGTCCTCGGTGGTGTAGCCGTTGACCGCAGGGTTGCGCAGGTCACATTCGCGGCCCTCGTCCCACCAGCGATTCACGAGGACGGCGGGGAACGACCGGTCCGGCGTGGTGCCGGTGCCGATGGTGAACGAGTCGCCCAGGGCTAGATAGCGCACGCGAATACGAAGGGCATAAGGACGGTTCTACTGTATGAAGGACGATTTGACGTCCCGGGGTGTGTTTTCTTGAGCGACTTTGACCTGATCATCATCGGCGGCGGGCCGGCTGGCTTGACCGCCGGCCTGTACGCGGCGCGCGCCGATATGCGCGCGATCCTGTTCGAGGCGAAGGACGTCGGCGGCGAGATCCTCAACACGGAGCTCATCGAAGACTATCCCGGCTTCGAGTCGGTCACCGGGGCGGAGCTCGCAAACAAGATGGCCGACCACGCCCGCAAGTTCGGCCTGCGGATCGAGACCTACGCCTCCGTGAAGGAGATCCGCCAGGACGGCGACCGCAAGATCGTGGAGCTCGACAACGGCACGATCCACACCGCCTACGCCGTCATCGTCACGGTCGGTGGCGAGCCGACGAAGCTCGGCGTCCCCGGCGAGCAGGAATTCAACGGCCGCGGTGTCTCGTACTGCGCGGTCTGCGATGGCGCGTTCTTCAAGGGTGCCGACCTGGCCGTGATCGGCGGCGGCGACAGCGCCTTCCAGGAGGGCCTCTTCCTCACGCGTTTCGCGAAGAAGCTGCATGTCGTCCACCGGCGCAATGAATTCCGCGCACAGGCCATCTTGCAGGACCGCCTGCTCGGAATGGACAAGGTCCACACCATCACACCAGCCGTCGTGCGAGAGATCGGCGGAGACGGGTCCGGCGTGAAGTGGATCGACGTCGAGCGC
>DASQAX010000336.1:0-4309 GCA_035635535.1 Vicinamibacterales bacterium
CTCCGACAACCCGTACAGCCTTCCGGCGAGTCCCTGGAGCTCGGCGTACTCCGGTTGCTGCTCGGCGGCTGCCGGTGAATGCATCAGCGTCCGGGCGAGCGTGGACAGTTGGTGGTACGGAGGCGAGTCACGGTCGACGCACGGCACCCGCAGACGCGAGACGAGCGCGACGGTCACGTGCGTGTTGACCCGGGACCGAATCAGGTAATTGGCGACGAAGCTGTTGAGCAGCGCGCAGAGCACGTGCTGCGCGTCGAGCGGCAGTGGCGTCTTCAGGCAGAACAGCGTGTGCGTCGTCACCGCGTCGGCGGGAACGATCGCCGCAATCAACGTGACGCGGTTGGTGGCGCTCGCGATGTCGCGGTACGCGAGCCGCGGCCTGCGCGCGATCCTGACGCGCACGTGTTCGCGCACCTGGTACCGGCAGCCCTCGATCGAAACCCGGAACGGTTCTATCTGCTTGCCCTCCAGGACCGGTCGGCCGTGGCCGTCGCGATCGAAGGGCACGAACAGATCGCGGTCGTCGGTGGCATTGAGCTCGCGGCCGAATGCGACGTTCCAGCCGCGGGCCGAAGCCAGCGTCGGCAATCGCGCGGAAATCTGTTCGAGAATCCGGAGGTCGGCGGGGTGCCGAAGCTCGGGGATGGCCAGGTCGTCCTCGCCGGACAGCCGGGAGATGAACGCGCGCGTCAGGTTGAACTCGCCGCCGGGGGCGCCGCCGCGATCGAGGTCCGCGGTGTTGTCGACCCCGAAACGGCATCGCACGCCGCCGGTGCGTTCGCCGTTGGTTGCCGTCATGACGACGAACCGGACGCTGCGATGGATCGGGAAGATACGGCGGCGGTTGTCGAAGCCGACGATCGAATCGACGGCCGCATGATCGAACAGATGCCGGCGGAGCGGTGCGCAGCCGCCGTCGGTGACGGTGCCGGCCGGCAGGATGAAGCCGATGCGGCCTCCACGGCTGGTGAGCTGCAGCGCGCGCTCGACGAAGAGCTGGTAGCGATTGACGTGCGAACGCGTATCGACCCGGTAAATGCCCGATTCGCGGACGAACGCGGTGAGGCGCTTCGCCGCGTCGCGGCGTGACGCGCGCGTGGAGGGGTCGCCGCTGTCGCCGCGAACCATGTCCCACGGCGGGTTGCCGACGACGGCGTCGAAGCCGGGATTGGCGAGCGATTCGCCATGCTCGTCGTTGAAGACCTCGGGAAACGCGAGCGGCCAGTGCAGGAAGCGATGCCGCGCGGCGACCGCGGCCGCCGTGTCGAGAAACGCCTTCGCGACGCGCGGCGGCAGCGCCGGCGCCCGTTCGAGCAGGACATCGATCAGGTCGCCGAACGTCCCGCGGCCCGGCGGCTGCGCGTCGGGCCAGAACCACCCCGCGCACCACAGATCGAGCATGCGCGCATACCGGCCGAGCGGACCCTCGACCGACTGCAGCGCTGCGAGCGTCCGCTCCTTGGCTCGGACGATTGTGGCGGTTTCGTCCGCCTGGTTCGCGAGCTGCGCGCGCGTCTGCACGGCGTGGCGGAGAACGGGGCCGACGTCCGCGGCGTCGAAGAGAGCGGTCTCGAGTTGCCGCTTGCCGCGCCCGCCACCGGGTTGGCGCCAGAGGTCGGCCGGCGACGCGCCGACCAGGCTGTCGCCGGTCACGAGCCGGTGGTCCAGGAACGTCAGCGGCTTGTCCGCGGCAAGCGTGGTGAGCCACAGCGACAGCCGCGCGACCTGCACGGCTGTCGGGTTCAGATCGACGCCGAACAGACACCGTTGCGCGACCTCGCGTCGAAGCGCGACGCGCTCCGATGCGCTCACGTCGGATCGGTGCCACCGGCCATCACGAATCAATGCCTCCTCGGCCGCCGCGGCCAGCTGCGTGCACGCCGCGACCAGGAACGCGCCGCTGCCCATCGCCGGATCGAGGACGCGCAGGTGCAGGATGTCGTCCGCGCTTCGGCCGGCGAGAAGCGGCCGCAGCGTCTCGCGGACCACGCAGGCGGTCAGCGCGCGCGGTGTGTAGAACGCGCCGGTGGATTTGCGAAGGTCTCGCGTTCGCGTCAGCCGGCCGGCGTCGGGCTCGTAGTCGAGGACCTGTTCGTAGACGGCCCCAAGCTCCTCGACGTCCAGGTCGCGATAGACGATCCGCTGCCGTCCCGCATGTCGATTCGGCGGCGTGGTGCTGATCGACAGCACCGCCTTCGCCATCACCCCATCGTCGATCGCCTCTCGATCGAAGGCGCCGGTGCCGGAAGGCGAGAACAGGCGTCCGTTGAACGCGGTGACTTTCAGCTCCCCGGCGGCGCAGCCGGCGTGCGCGAGCCGCGAGATGGCGTTGATGGCGCTCCAGACGCCCCGGTACCGGCGTCCGGCGATCAGGGTCGAGACAATCGAATCGATCGTGTAGCGGTCCCGGTAGACGGGATGCCAGATCGGAACCAGCCCGCACGCCTCGGCGAAGAGCAGGAACAGGACGCGATACAGCACGGTGAGCGATTGCTCGACGAGAAGCTCGAAGCGGACGTGACGGCGTCGGCGGCCGAGCGCGCACAGCAACAGTTCAAGCGCTTCGAGCACCCCGCTGCCGAGCGCCTCGCAGACCGCGACTCCATGCCGCGCGCACGCGTCCACGGCGCGATCGATGAGCCGCGGTGATGCCGCGAGCGACTCGGCGCGTCCGATTTGCCAGAGCAGCGTGAACGCGTTGGCATCGTGCGCCAGCAGCGCGAGATCGAACTCGACGAAGTGGCGCGACCACGTGCGATGCGCGTCGACGATCCGGAGGGACGTGCCGTTCAGCACCAGCGCCCACCGCTGGTCGGCGCGGACGGCGTCGAGAATCGAGTCGCGCCACGCGGTGTCGAGCGGCTGATCCCACCCGACGACGGTGGCTGGAAGGAGCGGCGTCCCGTTCCGGCTGGCTTCCAGACGCGCCGAATCGCGCCCATCGACGCGCCGGCTGACCGTGAATCCGAGGATCTTGAGCAGAGGGATGGCGACGCCGTCGGCGATTGCGCGGACGCTGGATGCGGGGCCGAACGATCTCTCGCGGTGGGCCGACCAGGCGTCGAGCGCTCGCAGCACGTCAGCGGGCGGCGTGCAGTGACCGGTGAGCGCCGGCAGTTCCGTTTCGGCAAACGAGACCGAGAGCAGGCGGCCGCTGACGCCGTTGATCATGGCCGGAACGTGACGCCGAACAGGAGCTCGCGATCGGCGGCATGCAGCGGTCGTGCGCGCGCCAGCAGCGTCTGCCGCGCGCGTGATTTCTCCAGCGCCTCTTCGACGCGCGATGCCTGCGCCGCGGCGGCGCGTTCGGCGCGCCGATCGAAGAGACCCGGCTGAAGGAGGGTGGCCGAGAGCCGCGCGTGATTGTCCCGGAGTCGCGTGGCGATGGCGTCTTCACGCCGGACAGCCAGGTCGAGCCATGCGGTCAGCGATGCCGACGTGGCCGCCACGACGGCGTCGTGATGGCGTGCCGCGATCTGCTCGATTCGACCGTCAACCGCGGAATCGACTCGCTCGTCGCGCAACCCCGTGATGGTCTCGAAGACCACCTGCCCGGCCACGTCCGCACAGGACAGCCGGAACGCCCAGATCGAGCCATGGTCGTCCCTTCGACCGGTGACCATCGTCAGGAGAGGCCTGTCGGCCGGCGGCTGTTGCCCCGCGGCGAGCGACCTCGCCGAGACGAGCCGCGCGGCTTCGGCCTCGGCATCCGCACGCAAGGCGGCGCCGGCATCCGCGGGACCGCCGAGCGACGCCTCGACTCGCGCGCGTCGCTCGTCGAGCCGCAGCGCGATCGATTCTTCCGGTGTATGCCTCGCGACCAGCTGCACGGCGTGCACGCGGCGCCGCTGGCCCAGGCGATCGACTCGACCGAATCGCTGCTCGAGGCGAAGCGGCGTCCACGGCAGCTCCAGGTTGATGACGAGCCGACAACGGTGATGAAGATTGAGCCCCTCGCTGGCGGCGTCGGTCGCCAGGAGAACCGCGGCGTCGCCGGACGTGAACCGGCGCAGCACGTCGAGGCGCTCGCGCGCAGTGAGACCGCCGTGCAGCTGCAGCGGCGCGAACCGATCGAGCGCCGAGGCCACGTGCTGCAGCGTGTCGCGGTACTCGGTGAAGACCAGGATCGGCTCGCGCGCCCGCCTGATCAAGCGCGTGAGCGCGCCGGTCTTGCTCTCGAACGCCGATGCCCTGCGCGCGAGCGTCGCGAGCTCCTCGAGCCACCGCGTCTCCTCCATTCGGTCGCGCAGGCCGGCGACACCGAGCTCGCTGCCCGGCTCCTCGTCCGTGTCCGGATCGGCGAACGGGA
>DASQAX010000337.1:0-2577 GCA_035635535.1 Vicinamibacterales bacterium
ACCCCCTGTACGGCACGTCGAGCCTCGTCGAGGTGTTCGACTTTCTGGGCGGCGAGACCGCGGATCTCGGGATGAAGGTCGAGGGGATGCCAACCTTCGCGGTGGGGGATCGCCGCGTGGTGTTCGCGCGCCGGGACCGCAGCATCAACCCGATCGTCGGCTTCACGCAGGGTTTGATGAAGGTGAGTCGCGATGCGGGCGGCGTCGATCGGGTCCTGACGCTGGAAGGCGCGCCCATCGCGCGCCTGTCCGACCTTCGCATCGGCGTCACGCAGCGGCTGGTGGAGGCGCGGAAGAAGTGAGGGCTTCTGCCGCTCTCTTCGTGACCGCGGCCACGGTCCTCGCGCTCGGCGCCCTGACCGGCGCGTACTCGCTCGAAACCCGGCGCTGGCCGGCGAATGCCACGATCGTCATGCACCTGGAGCTCGGCCCCGCCAGCACGCCGCTGATTGACGGCAGCCCCGACTGGGACACCGTGGCCGAAAGCGCGCTGGCGGCCTGGAATCCGTTCCTGAACGGCGTCTCGCTCAGCGGCCGCCGCGATGACGCCGCCATCGCGTCCGGCAATCGCATCAACACCGTGAGCTTCGGTGACGACGTGTTTGGCGAACCGTTCGGCTCGGGGGTGCTCGCGATCACGCAGACGTTCTATTCACCGCGCACCAACACCATCACCGAGACCGACGTCGTCTTCAATCGCGCGCGGAACTGGAACTCGTATCGCGGCCCTCAGCGGTCCGCGGCAGGCGGCGGCTCGCTGATCGACCTGCGCCGCGTGGCCCTGCACGAGTTCGGACACGTCATCGGACTCGATCATCCCGACAACCACGGTCAATCCGTCGTGGCCGTGATGAACAGCCGCGTCAGCAGCGTGGACACCCTGCAGGCCGACGACACCGACGGCGCCACCGCCATCTATGGCGGCGACGCCGCGAGCGTCCCTGCCCCCGCGACGAGCGACACGCTGCCGTCCGGCAGCCGTCTGCTGCCCGGACAATCGCTGACGTCCGCAAACCGCCGGTTCCGGCTCGTATACGAGAGAGATGGCAACGTCGTGCTCTACGACGATGTCGAGCGCACGATGCCGTGGTCGAGCAGCACCGCGGGTCTGACCACTGGCCAGGTGGTGATGCAGACCGACGGCAACTTCGTGGTCTATGACGGGTCCAACCGGCCGCGGTGGATGAGCGGCACGCCATCCTACGCGAACAGCAGGCTGGTGCTGCAGGCCGACGGGAATATCGTCGTCTATGCGCCCGATGGACAGGCGCGGTGGGATCGCTTCAGTAATCCCGCCGGCTTCGTTCCCTGAGGCTCACGCGCGCGCGACGCGCGCCTCCGTGGCTATCCCTTCAGCGATTCCAGCTCTTTCCTTGCGTCGCCGGCGTACGGCGAATCGGGGTGGTTGTCGACGATGTCCGTGAACGTCTTGCGGGCCTCGTCGGTATTCCCCTTCGCCTGGTAGGCGCGTCCGAGCTGCATCAGGATCGCGTCCTCCGGCAGGTTCGCGTCCTTCTTCGCGGCGAGCTCCTTCCAGGTCGCGATCGCGGCATCGACCTCTCCGGCTGCCGCCTGCGCGTCGGCCTTGCCGAGCTGCGCCATGCGTCCGTACAGGCTATCGCCGCGCGCGCGCTTCACGACCTCGTCGAACTGCGCGATCGCGTCCTTCTGCTGCCCGAGCGCGGCGAGCGACGTGGCCAGGTGATATCGCGCCTGGATGCCGGCTTGCGTGTCGGGATACGCGTCCGCCGCCACCTTCAGCTTCGGCACCGCGGCGTTGAGCTTCTGCGCCTCGGTCGAGAAGGTGCCCTTCGCGCCGATTGATGCGGCAGCCGGCGCGTCGCCCGGATTCGACGTCGCCGTCACCGGCACGACTGCCGTGTTCAGCACGACCATCGCCTGCGCGAGCAGGTCCTGCCCCTGCGACTGCTGGCGGGTCCGGTACGCCAGGAACGCGAAGATGACCCCGGCGATGACGACCAGGGCGACAATCGCGTTCGACAGCCGCCGGCCGTGCTCCTGGGCGAACTCGCGCGTCGCCGTGATCATCTGGACGACTTCGTTCTCTTTCAACTCTCGACGATGCTTCGTCTTCATATCTCAATCCTGTGGCTTGCCAGCCGTAGCTCGTAAGTCTATTCCTGGTCCGCCGTCGCGTCGCGAACGCCCAACAACCGGGCTTGCCCAGCCGAAGCTCCTGCCGACCATCTCCATCGGTCCGCCTTCGCGGCGAAGCCGCTTCGGCGGACAGCCTACGCCTAGCCCGAGGAGCGTAGGCTGGCGTCCCCGGCCAGAATTGAACTGGCGACCTCGCGCTTAGGAGGCGCGCGCTCTATCCAACTGAGCTACGGGGACAAACGAACCTAAGTTGCTCAGTTTACCAGCACTTGCGAATCGGTCGAAGCCTCGGTGTTGCAAGGAGGCGCGAGGTCTATGGCCCCATTTCTTGCAAACTCCTTGCAAACTTTTCTGCGTTCGTCCCGTTTCCGCACGCTCTCCTGCAACGCGTGTTGGGTCGCATTGAGGTAGGTATTCGTCTGCGAAAGGTCGGCGTGGCCGAGCATCGCCTGCACCTCG